>NZ_JAMBOC010000002.1:300000-388695 GCF_023715405.1 Solibacillus isronensis | reverse complement strand
CTCATAACCCGAAGGTCGCAGGTTCAAGTCCTGCCCCCGCAACCAAATGGTCCCGTGGTGTAGCGGTTAACATGCCTGCCTGTCACGCAGGAGATCGCCGGTTCGATCCCGGTCGGGACCGCCATTTTTTAAAAATTAAATTGTGGGTTTGTAGCTCAGTTGGTAGAGCATTAGATTGAAGCTCTAAGTGTCGGCGGTTCGATTCCGTCCAAACCCACCATATTTTTGCCGGTGTAGCTCAGTTGGTAGAGCAACTGACTTGTAATCAGTAGGTCGAGGGTTCGACTCCTTTCGCCGGCACCATTACCTGGAGGGGTAGCGAAGTGGCTAAACGCGGCGGACTGTAAATCCGCTCCTTAGGGTTCGGCGGTTCGAATCCGTCCCCCTCCACCATCCTTTTGATAGGGGCATAGTTTAAAGGTAGAACTACGGTCTCCAAAACCGTCAGTGTGGGTTCGATTCCTACTGCCCCTGCCAAATAACTTATAAATACTTAAAATAATATAGTGGCGGTTGTGGCGAAGTGGTTAACGCACCTGATTGTGGTTCAGGCATTCGTGGGTTCGATTCCCATCAGTCGCCCCATTTTTATTTAGGTTTAAGTATTAAAATTATATTATAGTGGCGGTTGTGGCGAAGTGGTTAACGCACCTGATTGTGGTTCAGGCATTCGTGGGTTCGATTCCCATCAGTCGCCCCATTCTATATAAAATTTAAATATTTGGGGTATAGCCAAGCGGTAAGGCAACGGATTTTGATTCCGTCATGCCCTGGTTCGAATCCAGGTACCCCAGCCATTTTTTTATTTGCGGAAGTAGTTCAGTGGTAGAACACCACCTTGCCAAGGTGGGGGTCGCGAGTTCGAACCTCGTCTTCCGCTCCAAATATGGCGGCATAGCCAAGTGGTAAGGCACAGGTCTGCAACACCTTTATCACCGGTTCAAATCCGGTTGCCGCCTCCATATTTTATTAAATCGGAAAACCCGATTTTTTTTTACCTTATTTTGCCGAGTTGGTGGAATGGCAGACACGACGGACTCAAAATCCGTTGCCGCGAGGCGTGTGGGTTCAAGTCCCACACTCGGTATCTAAAAAAAGACTTCACAGTTCATACTGTGAGGTCTTTTTTTATTTTTATAATCGATATATAAAGTCCCATAATCTTTTTAAAGAGCATAGAATAGATTATAGAATCCGACTTCAACAGTGTTATTTATAATTGAAATTAGGAAAGAATATATTTATAAATTCTTTTATATGATAATGAGAAAAATGAAGTCTGCGTACGGAATATTGGGAAATTAGTATTGGAGAATATTATATTATATACAAAGAAAATTAGTATTTTTTCCAGAAAATCCTGCACGTTTTTTCTGGCGTATTAAAATTATTTACTATAAAATTAACATAGTGATGTTAGGAATGAATTTAAAAAAACGTATTTTATTTAAGTGATCTATAAATTATGGAATATAGCGAGGAAGTAGGGAATTAAATAAATGAATGTAGCAACAAACTTTAAATGGATTGAAGCGGCGAACTATGATGAGATGAGTAAAATTGCCGCAACAATTTTTATAGACCAACTGAAAAAGAATAGTGAAACGGTATTAGGATTGGCTACTGGAGGTACTCCTGAAGGTTTTTATAAAGAGCTGGTAGCAGCATACAAAGCAGGCGAGGTCTCTTTTGCACAGGCCAAGTCCTTTAATTTGGATGAATATATCGGCATTAATCCGGCAAATGAATCGAGCTACCATTATTATATGGATCATCATCTGTTTAATCATATCGATATGAAACAGGTAAATATTAATTTACCTGCAGGCAATAAATCAAATTTAGAAAAGGCCGCTGCTGAATATGATGCGATGATTAAGGCAGCAGGAAATATTGATATCCAGCTTTTGGGAATTGGTGTGAATGGACATATTGGTTTTAATGAGCCGGGAACTCCCTTCGATTTAGGTACAAATATTGTAGAGCTTGCACAGTCTACACGTGAAGCGAACCAAGTTTATTTTGATTCAATTGATGATGTGCCGACACATGCTATTACAATGGGTATCAAAACAATTTTGAGTTCTAAAAAGATTGTATTATTAATTTCGGGTGCATCAAAACAAGAGGCCTTTGATCGTTTGCGCAGTGGGATAGTAACAGAAGACTTCCCTGCAAGCGCTCTGCACAACCATCAGGATGTGACCGTTATTTATACAGATGTAAAATAAAATAAAGGAGTGCATACAATATGCACTCCTTTTTATATTATTTCATCGTTGAAATAAATACCCCAGCAATAACAGCAATCCCACCGATTACTTGTGCAAGCAGGAGTTGCTCATTTAAAAACAGCACGGCAAAGATTGTAGCGAATAGTGGAATGAAGTTCAAATAGATTCCGGCTTTGTTTGCACCTAAGGAGACAACTCCAGTGTTCCAGCTTAAAAAGGCAACAATTGAAGCAATGATCCCTACATAAATAATCGCCCCCATTGTCGAAGCGTTCCATACGATTGCTTGTGACGTTGTCAGTTGTTCATATACTGCAAACGGGAGTAACATAATGGCACCGATTACGATCGTCACTAAAAATGTAGAGTATCCGGGCAGTTTACCAGCGTACTTTTTAATGAGTAATGAGTAGACACTCCAGCACACTACCGCAACTAATACGATTAAGTCTCCTTTGTTAAATGAAAATGAAAACAGGCTTTGTAATGAACCCCCAGATATAATAAAGAGCACTCCGGCTAAAGACAGCAGCGTGCCGAGCAGTTGAAATTTTGTTAAACGTTCTTTTAAAAAGATGAAGCTCAGTATGTATATAATAATTGGTGTTGATGAATTCATTAATGATGCATTAATGGATGTCGTATAATGCAAGCCGATATAAACGAGCGTATTGAATGCAGCAACTCCTGTAAGTGCTAAAACAATGACGACACCCCAATGCTGTCTCAGTGCAGACCATTCTTTTTTCGTACGTTGGTAAGCGATAGGGAAAAATACGAGAAAGGCGACTATCCATCGCAAAAAAGCAAGAGTAATCGGAGGAATATCTCCAGAAACAGCGCGTCCAATTACAAAGTTACCGCCCCATAATAAAGTAGCTAAAATGAGCAGTAGCGGTGGTGGAAATTTCATTATTGTACATCTCCTTATATTGGAAAAATGATTTTATCTATTATAGGGACAACCCCATGGAATTTGCAATGCGCTTTACATAAAACGCTATGATACAATAGCGACAGAAGTAAAAGGAGGTCATTAACATGAAAATTCGACCAGCAAGATTACAGCATGGCGATACTGTAGGATTAGTTAATTTAAGCAGTCCGCTTAAGACAGAATCATTAGGTGATAAATTAGCGCTTTTAGAAGAGCTTGGTTTAAAAAATAAGCTTGGTAATACGGTACAGGATTATGAAGGCTATTTGGCAGGTTCCGATGAGGAGCGAATTAAAGATTTCCACCAGATGATTGTCGATCCGGAAGTGAAGGCAGTCTTTTTAGTGACGGGCGGCTATGGGGTCTCAAGAATTATCGATAAAATAAGTTACCCATTAATCGAGGACAATCCAAAAATTATTTGGGGCTTTTCCGATGTGACGGCTTTACATACTCAAGTAAACGAGTTTGCAAATTTAGTGACATTCCATGGCCCGATGATGTCCAGTCCAAAAGGGGAGCTGGATACTCTTTCTAAAAAGATGTTCCAACAGCTTTTCCAACCGATTGAAATTCAGTATACGGAAAGCATTTCTCCTCTTACAACAGTTGTACCGGGAGTTGTACGCGGAGAATTGACAGGCGGAAATTTAAACCGTATTGTCAGTACGCTAGGAACTAAATTTGAGATTGATGTACGTAATAAAATTTTACTTCTTGAAGACATAGGGGAAACAATTGAGCAAATTGATTTAATGCTGAACCAGTTGCGTCTTTCAAGAAAGCTGGAGCTTGCAGCAGGTTTTGCTATAGCAGATTTTAATATGCCGGATGATACATATAGCTATGAAGATGTATTGAAGGTAATAGAAGGGTATTTGAAGCCGTTTAACAAACCTGTATTAGCTGGTTTCAAAATTGGCCACTGCGAACCTAATATTGCGATTCCATTAGGTGTGGAAGTAATTTTGGATGCAGATGAAAAAGCATTAAGAATTTTACCAGGTGTAGAGTAAGAATTATATATAATTAAAAGCAAAGACACCTTTTCACAAATGTGAGCAGGTGTCTTTTAATAACGAGCGAGCAAAATTACTCTATAGTTTGTGTTAGCCTTTACTATGGTTGGTTATGAGTTAAAGGTAACATTGTAAACGGTAAAGAGTTATTGGTTTCACCAGTTGTTGGGAATGCCGAAGCATAATCGCTCGTTATTACCTAGTTTGGAGTCTCACCGCCCTAGGTTTAGAAATAATTGCTGTCATCAAATTCAATTTCAATTTGATAGTTTTTGGCATTAATTAAGTTGGAAAGGCGATGTGCCTCTTTTTCAAGCTCGTTTGCACGGTTTCGATATGTCATTGGATCATACAATGCTACGCGGTAAAGCATAGCATCACCGGAATTGTGGTAAAATGCTTCTTTTTCTTCTGAACCAAGGTTTTTACAAAATTGTGCTTCTGCGCGTAATTGGCTCGCCAGTTCAATCGCTTCGACAATTGGCATTTCCTCATCTTTAAATACAACCGTATTGTCGATGTTAGCTCGGTAGATTAGGGCATCAAGCTTACGTGAATCATAACGAAGCTCTTTTAGCTCTGCTTCAAGCATTTCAAGAGAATAGTCAGGTGTTTTTGGCTGTTCACCTTTCTCGATAATGACATGTGTTAATGAATGCACTTGCATTGTTCGTTCCTGTATTCTTTTCGTAATGATACTTTTCAGTTTTACTGCCTCAGCTAAGTTAATACTCAAATGATTCCACTCCTTAAAAATGAACTTTTGAATTTTCCTTTGATAGAATATGTACTTCATATTCGCCACCGCTAATTTGTGTAAACATGTTTCCTGCACTGCTCAATAGTTTAGTTGCTTCTTCTTCACTTAAGGAAGGGCGTAAATAAAAGATTTGCAGCGCATTTGTCGTAGCTTCTGTTACGGCCGTCCTTTTTGAATCAACAAAGGGACTGCCGAATGGGCCGAGCGCATCTTTTGAATGGATGATATTTTCCAATGAATTAAACCGTCCATTGATCCCCTCGTAGCCTGTCGATGCATTACCAACTTCGATTTCCACGTCCCCTTTAATAACATCTAAATCATATATGCCAACAGGAATCTCGTATTGCAGTGAAAAGAAGTTGTTTAAATCAACAGCCGAATGGAACGGTGCTAAATATTGCTGTTTAGCGATACGTCGCATTAAACTTTCGGCAGAGTGACGGTAACGGTTCGGATCACCGCCGAAAGCCTTCCAAAGCTGGCGCCACTCTTTAATGCCAGGTCGTTCTGTCACAGGTGTTTCCTGTAATTCCAAAAATAGATTTTCCTGATAAAGTTGTGTACGTCCTTTAATCATTTGAGGAGATTCTTCAACGATAATTTTGCTATAATGGATAAGGCCAATTTTTAATTGTTCATTTACAGAAAAAAGAGCTTCATTTATTGAAATAGTCATGTAGAACACCTTCTTACATTGTTTTTAATGGAATAAATACTAAAATATGTAATGTGAAATAAATTTATATTTATTGTACCATTTGAAAGGAGCATGTGAAATGAAAGTACATCAACTTCAAGAAGATTTAGTGAAATATGCAGCATCCATTGGTGTTGATAAAATCGGATTTACAACCGCTGCTCCGTTTCATGAATTAAAGAATCGTCTACGTCGTCAGCAACAATTAGCATACCAATCAGGCTTTGAAGAAGCAAATGTAGAGCTGCGTACAGAGCCTTTAAAATTATTAGATGAAGCAGAAAGTATTATTGCGATTGCGATTGCGTATCCTTCACGCATGCAAGATGCCCCGCAAGGAAAGAAAGGGGAGCGTCGCGGCATTTTTTGCCGTGCTTCATGGGGAATTGATTATCATACAGCAGTTCGTGAACGTCTGCAGCTCATTGAAGCTTGGCTGCAGGAACGTGTGCCGAATGTAAAGGTAAAATCGATGGTAGATACCGGGGAACTGGTAGATCGTGCGGTTGCAGAACGAGCAGGAATCGGCTGGAGCGCCAAAAATTGCTCTATCATTACACCTGAATTTGGTTCGTACGTCTATTTAGGCGAAATCATCACGAATATCCCGTTTGCTCCAGATACACCGATGGAAGATGAATGCGGGGACTGTACATTATGTATTGATGTATGTCCAACAGGAGCAATCGTTGCACCAGGGCAGCTGAATTCACAGCGTTGCATAGCTTTTTTAACTCAGACGAAAGGATTTTTGCCCGATGAGTTTCGTGCCAAAATCGGAAACCGTTTGTATGGCTGTGATACATGCCAGACAGTGTGTCCGAAAAATAAAGGAAAGCTAAACAGGATTCATGATGAATTCACGCCGGATCCTGAAATCGCAAAACCGTTACTTCAGCCGCTTTTATCGATTTCCAATAAGGAATTTAAAGCAAAGTTTGGACATGTATCCGGCTCATGGCGCGGCAAAAAGCCGATTCAGCGCAATGCCATTTTAGCGCTTGCCCACTTTAAAGAAGAAGCGGCAATGCCTGACTTAGTTCAAGTATTGCAAGAAGATGAACGCCCTGTATTAAGAGGGACGGCTGCATGGGCAATCGGAAAAATTGGAACAGATGGGGCAGAGGACATTTTATTGGCTGCCAGAAAAACAGAGCAGGATGAAGAAGTGCTGGCCGAGATTGAAAAAGGGCTGGCAATGTTAAATCATTAAGAGAGAAGGATCAGAAGTGCCAAACCATATTGTATTATATCAACCAGAAATCCCAGCAAATACAGGCAACATTGCCCGCACTTGTGCTGGAACGAATACATCATTACATTTAATCCGTCCATTAGGTTTTTCAACAGATGACAAAATGTTAAAGCGTGCTGGATTGGATTATTGGGAACATGTGAATGTCGTATACCATGATTCTTTAGAAGATTTTATCGAGTACAGTAAAGATGGCGATGTTTATTTAATTGAAACATATAGTGATGAGCCATTTACGACACATGATTTCAGAAATTCAGAACGTGACCTGTACTTTATGTTCGGAAGAGAAACGACAGGCTTGCCGAAAGAATTTGCAAAAGAACGTGCCGATATGTGTCTGCGCATACCGCAAAGCGACCATATCCGCTCGCTGAATTTATCAAATACAGCGGCAATTGTGATTTACGAAGTACTAAGACAACAAAACTATCCAGGTTTAAAATAAAACAAGGCAAGAAGCGACTGATGCTTCTTGCCTTGTTATTATTTCATCTTCGTTTTTATCACTTGCTCAAGCTTTGCCTGGATATTGTCGTGTTCGGATAATGTGAGGCGGATGAAGCTTTCATCCATATCGAATGCTTCGGATAAAAAACCTCCAAGTCCGCGTGCACGTCGATCTACCTGCAATAAAATTTCGACTGAGTTTGGTGATTGATGTAAAAAGACAACTTCAAGTTCGTCTAGATACCGGCGATAAGTGTTGTTTGTTGGTGTAAACTCAAATTCCTGGACAATCGGTGTTTGGCGGCGTAAATAAGAAGGGGCTTGTTCGTTATCTACTTTACGCAACCGGAAACCCATGTTTTGAATCGCTGTTAACACACCATTCGCAAGACGGGTCGGCTGAATCTCGATAAAGTCTTTATCTTTAGGGTCTACCGCATTTTTAATATCTAAGCCGGTTTGAATCCATACACGCGAGTTGCCCGTCGTTACCGGAACAACAGGGGGCAGGGCGAATGAAAATGGGATTTGGCGTTTTTCTTCTGCCTGAATTGTAAATGGCTCATTTAATTTGTATTTGTGCAGCACCGCTACATCTTTAATCTTTTTATCATCAATTTCGCGGATAAAGTTTGTATGAAGTGTTAGATAGATTGCATCAACCTGCTGTTCCGTGCTACCCCCGATGATTTCGACAACACCTGAAATATTTTCATTTAACGTGTAAGTAGATTTGTGCAATTTTGTATCAACTTTTGCTGCTCCTATACCAACACTTGCTAAAACTTTATTAAATAGTGACAAATGAATTCCTCCGTTTATTGTAATTAGTTATGTATACGTAGGACAGAAAAGAAAGTTTCAAAAAGAGCCCGAAAAATTTTTCGGGCTCTTGCTTTAGGTTACCGGTAATTATTCACCGTCTAATGTAAATACGATGCGTAAACCGTTTGGATCGACTGTTGAGAATAACTGAGTACCACCGTGTGATGGTGCTTCTGCAAAGTTTTCAACGATGAATCCGTTATTTGTCAGGCTTTGTTTTACTTCTTCAGCATATTGCGCATCCTTTAACACGACAGTAAAGGATTTTAAGCCAACCATATCGTACGTTGGAGCATGGCCGTTGTTGCTGTTCCAAGTGTTTAATCCGAAATGGTGGTGGTATTTTCCTGTTGATACGAACAATGCCTGTGCACCGTAACGAGTCACAACATTATAATCTAATACATTTGTATAAAACTGCTCCGATTTGTCCAGATTTACTACGGATAAGTGTACGTGCCCCATAACAGTGTCAGCAGGCAAACCGTTCCAGTTGCCGTCTGCAGCTGCTAAGATCGGCTGGAAATTCAGCTGTTCTGTCACCATATGCACTTGTTCGTCCTGATTCCAAGTCCATTCCGATTCATGACGATCGATATAAATTTCGATTCCGTTTCCATCCGGATCGTTCAAGTAAAGCGCTTCTGAAACATCATGGTCTGCAGCACCGAGACGAATATTCATGTTAACAAAATGCTGTACGATGTTTCCTAAGTCCTTGCGAGAGGGTAATAGTAATGCTAAGTGGTATAAACCTGCAAAGCCTTGTTTAAGTGGCTGCGCATTTTGTACTTCGACTAGTGATACTAAGCTTGTTTGTCCGTCTGCTGTTAAGTATGCTTCCGTTTCTGTTTGCTGTAATACTTTAAAGCCGATAACCGTTGTGTAGTATTCGATCGAACGTACTAAGTTAGAAACCTTTAATTGAACATGAGCTGGGTATAGATTAGGTTTTTTATGAAAATGTGTAGCCATAATATATGAACTCCCTTAATGGTTATTTTTTATAATCAACTTACTTTATGTAACTAATATAAAATATGCGACAATAAAAGTCAAATGAAAAAGACAATCGCTACTCGACGATTGTCCTTTACTGGAAAGCTAGTGGAATTATCTTTCTTTTGGGAATGGTTTGCTATCATAGCCAGCTGTGAAAATAGCGATTAAAAATGATATGCTGACACCAAGAATTAAAAGTAATTTCATGGAAGAATCCTCCTCATGTTTTAATTATCTCTTTTTTCAGTATAGCATAAATTATTTGAATGAATACTTTATTTATGACAGAAATCAGTCAAAATTGGAAAAAAATAATACTAAATTAATTTGGAGGGATTTATATGAAAAGAGAAGAAATCGTTAATGGAAATATGGCGAATACGATGGATGAGCTGAAAATTCTCGGGAAGCAAATGGAGAATTTAAGAGATGGAGGACAACTGGAAGAAGCGGAACGCATTTCAGATCCGCAGCAATATGATGATGAAGAGGATGAAGGGAAATAAATAAATGTGCACTGAAATTTACGTTTCAGTGCACATTTTTTTTTCGTTAAATTTGAACCTTATAGTCTTTTAATTGTTCTCGTAATGTTGCTTTTAAAAATTTGCCGACAGAAGTTTTTGGAATTTCATTTAAAAATACGACATCATCCGGAAGCCACCATTTTGCAAAGTCCAGTTCGATTGACTCGATAAGCTCTTCTTTAGAGGCCGTTGCACCTTCTTTTAAAACGACACATGCCAGCGGACGCTCTTGCCACTTCGGATGGGGAACTGCAATTACGGCTGCCTCGAAAACAGCAGGATGTGACATAAGGGCATTTTCCAGATCAACGGACGAAATCCATTCTCCGCCGGATTTGATAAGATCCTTTGTACGATCGGTAAGTTTGATATAGCCTTCTTTTGTGTAGACCGCAATGTCACCTGTATAAAGCCAGCCATCTCGGAATGCTTCATTCGTCCGTTCATCGTTGTAGTATTCAGAGGCAATCCATGGACCGCGGACACGCAGTTCACCCATTGTTTTGCCATCCCATGGAACCGGGCCATTTTCATTCACAACTTCTGTTTCAATTAGCGAAACTGTCAAACCTTGAGAAACGCGGATATTTAACTGTTCATCTGCTGTATAGTCGTTCATATCGCTTGTTAGATGCGACATACTAACAAGTGGTGAAGTTTCCGTCATACCATAGGCGTTGATATACGGAACATCAAGTTTTTCATTGTAAGCTTGAATTAAGCCTTTTGGTGATGCGGAGCCACCTGAAATAATTAAACGGACAGATGAAAGGTCACGTGGATTTTTTTCCTGTTCAACCAGTGCGCCTAGCCAAATTGTAGGGACACCTGCTGTAATTGTGACCTTTTCTTGTTCAATCAAGTCCAGTATTAAACTTGGTGTCATCATTGGTCCTGGCAAAACGATATTGGAGCCGAAATTCAATGCAGCAAACGGGAAGCCCCATGCATTTGCATGGAACATCGGCACAACAGGAAGGGCAGTGTCACTTTCTTTTACTGCAAAGGATTCAGCTAGACCAAGTGCCAGGCTGTGAAGCACGATGCTTCGATGTGTATAGACGACACCTTTTGGCATACCTGTCGTTGCAGAAGTATAGCACATCCCAGCTGGCAGATTTTCGTCCAGATCAGTCGGGAACTCGTAATTTTCATCCGCTTCCTGTAGAAGCTGTTCGTAGCTGTATACATTCGGGAAACTGGATTGTGGAGCGCTTAATTCATCACCCATGACGATAATATGTTTAACCGTTTTCAAGTGGCCAAGAGCAGGTTCGACTAACGGGAATAAGTCGCTATCAATCAATAAAATTTCATCTTCGGCATGATTGATAATATAAACAATATGTTCAGGGGCAAGGCGGATGTTAATCGTGTGTAAAATCGCACCGCCGCATGGAATCGCAAAATACGCTTCTAGGTGACGATGATGATTCCAGGCAAATGTGCCGACTTTTGTACCACGCTTCATCCCGAGCTTTGTCAGGGCATCCGCTAATCGGTGCGTTCTTTTTACATAGTCATTGAATGTAATGCGATGTGTTTTAGTGGGGCTTGTACGAGAGATGATTTGTTTGTTCGGGAAGTACCGCTGTGCACGCTTTAAAAATCCAGTCAAAACTAGTTGTGTATCCATCATAGTTTTTCAGCTCCTCAATGAGAATATATTATTATATATACTCCTGAAGTTGGAGGATTATTCTGTAAATAGTAATATACTAGATAACAAGTTCACAAGACTGTATATATTAACAAATACTAGCAATTAATAAACGATGAATAATTAGAATGTTATAATAAAGACAATCAAATTTAAGAGGTGAACAATATGAACTTACAATCAACGAAAAAGTTAATGAATGGCGCAGAAATGCCTTATTTAGGTTTAGGGGTTTATAAAATGACAGATCGTGATGAAACACTTCAAGCGATTGAAACAGCGCTAGATTTAGGCTACCGTGCAATTGATACAGCCGCGCTTTATTACAATGAAGAAGAAGTAGGGGAAGCAATTCGCCATTCTTCTGTACCGCGCGAGGACATCTTTGTTACAACAAAAGTTTGGAATAGCGACCAAGGGTATGACAATACATTACGTGCATTTGAAACATCATTGAAAAAGCTTGATATGGATTATGTGGACCTTTATTTAACACATTGGCCGGTTGAGGATAAATATGTAGATACGTACCGTGCAATTGAGCGCTTGTATAATGAGAAGCTTATCCGTGTACCTGGGGTATCCAATCATCATGAACATCATTTGAAAAAAATCATGGCAACTTGCAATGAAGCGCCAATGGTCAACCAAATCGAAGCACATCCGTATTTGTCCCAAGAACCGCTGCGCACATTTTGTGAACAGCAGCAGATTGCTGTAACAGCGTGGTCACCGCTAGGCCGCGGAAATGTTTTAAACGATGAAACGATTATTCGTATTGCAAATGAATATAATGTATCACCGGCACAAATCATTTTACGTTGGCATTTACAAAATGATGTCATCATCATTCCGAAATCTGTTACTGCTTCACGTATTAAAGAAAATAGTGAACTATATCATTTCGAATTAACAAATGAAACAATGCAGCAGTTAAATGCATTGAATCGCAATGAACGATTCGGGAAAGATCCGGATAATTTCAGTTTTGATTTCTAACATCCTTTTTACTTAGGGGGAGTGAAACTGTGTTTAAAAAATTTTCACCGAGTTTGTTTTTCTCAATGTCAGCAGTAACGGTTATAGTTGTTGCACCATTTTTTATGATATTCCATCCGATTTTTCAAAATGAGTTTTTTCAGTTTAATAAGTCGTCCGCTACATTTATTCCAAACCCTATTAATTTTAGACTTGTACTTGTAACAGGTTTGGTTTTGATTGTGATGTTTTGGCTTTTAGCGTACAGGCGTAATATGAAAGTTTATTTGATCGGTCTGTTACTCTTTATATTGAGTATTGGCATTGGTTATTTATCGACTCAAAATTATTTATTGATTAGCCAGGAACAATTGGAACGTCACTATTTATTTGAGGAACAACAATATCGGTGGGAAGAATTCGATGAAGTTGTTTATGAATATGTGGTAGGCAGTAACAAGGGAGATATCACATTTACAACAAAAACAGGGGATCAGTTTGTTATTAAAGAAAAAGAATTGCACTCAACTGGTAGAAGCTTAATTTATCAACTTTCGCGAGAGAATGAAGTAACCTATATTGAGCGTGAAAAAAGATAAGAAACAGGCGTCCGTAGTTTAATTACGGACGCCTGTTTTTTTAGTTATCTTTAACGATGATTTGCTCGTCTAAAAACGGGTGCATAAATGCTAGTTGAATGGCATGCAGTGCATAATCGCCTGATGCAGTTTCACGTGCACCGTACATTGTATCGCCTACGATCGGGTGACCTAAATGTGCCATATGCACGCGGATTTGGTGAGTACGACCTGTCTCAAGAACAACATGGACAATACATGTGCCTTTATAGCGATTCATTACTTCATAATGTGTCACGGCATGCTGGCCAGTAGGTGACACGACGCGGCGAGTATTGTGATGACGGTCTTTACCGATGGCCGCGTTAATCGTACCGCTGTCAGTACGGAGATTGCCCTGAACTTCTGCAGCATACGTACGGACGATTGTTTTCTCCTCGATCATACGGTCAAAAATAGACTTTGCAATCGGATGCTTTGCGACAAGCAGTAAACCGTTTGTCCCTTGATCGAGACGGTGTACGTGCTCTGCATAGTGTCCGCCGTTGTCCAGAATGTGACGCATTACATGATTCATGCATGTATCATTGTCAGTTGGTTCGTTTGGATGTGTTGCCATCCCTTTAGGCTTTGAAACAATTAGGCAGTGCTCATCTTCATAGCGGATCTTTACATCACAGCTGTCCGTTGGAATATAGTTCGAAGCGGGTATATCAAAAGCAAATTCGATTTTCGTTCCTTTCTCGAATGGCTCCTTCCAAATAACAGGCTCTCCATCGATTGTAACTGCCTTAGCCATACGCAATTCATGAACAAGCTTTTTGCCTAAGCGCCACTTTTCGCGCAGCAGGTCTTCAACGGTTTGTCCGTTTTCGTGAATGATATATGTGAACATTAATTTTCCTCCAAATGAAAAATCGTGCTCGTAAAGAACACGATTTTGAATATAGTCTTATTTTAACACAACATCGTTAAAGAATTGACGCGTTGTTTCATCTGGAGCGTCACCTTCTAAACGAGCAACTTCTTCACCGTTTTCGAAATAGATAAGTGTTGGTGTTGCTTGAATATTATAAGTATTCCACTCATCCGTATACTCAAGAATGTTTAATTGATCAACTTGAACATCTAGTTCATCGGCAATTGGCATAAGTTTTGGAGTGTAGTTTTGGCAGTGTGAACATTCGGGACTGAAGAAATAGCCGACAACGCCGTCACCTGACTCAATTTTTTCTGCTAAAGCATCCGGTAAAATGATATTTTGATAGTTTTCATCGTCCAATAAGTCGATTGTTGATTGTTTTAAGTTGTCTGTACCGTACGGATTGTTTTCTAGTTTTTCATTGTTTTTCATGTTTGTCAGTACAATAATTGCTGCGAATAATAACACAATAACCGCACCGACAATCGCTAACTTTTTCAAATTATTTCTCCCCCTTTAAAACCTTTAACATATAAAAACTAACTGCTGCTATAATAACAAAAGCAGTAAGCGCCAAAAATGGGATCGTAATGAAGCCTAGCCAGTTAATATACTGACCGGTACACGCTACTCGACCACAAGCAGGTGCTGCATCCTGCATAAAAACTAACTTTTGCAGGCTATAATGATAAAGAGATGTTGCCGCTCCAATTGTAGAGAACACGGCTGTTGTTAATGCAATTTTCGCATTTTTCTGGATGTAGGCAATCGTTGAAATCAGCACAATAGGGTACATTATAATGCGCTGGTACCAGCATAATGTACATGGTTCATAGCTTCGTATTTCAGAAAAGTACAATGATCCAAGCGTTGCTGTCAAAGATACAACCCAAATAATAAGCAAGGCATTTTCAAGTTTTTTGGACATAGTGCTACCTCGATATTCAAATTTTAACTTCTATCGGCAGAAGTTTTTCATATTTATTCTCATTGATTATAGTTTGAATTCGAGAAAAAGTAAATTACTACGTTTATCAAAGGCTATTAAAAGGAAAGTTAAATATGGAGGGGGAGTTTTGCATGACAGATTCATTAGATATGTCCCAATTTGAAAAACCAATGATTATCCGAAATATGACAACAGAGGATATTGACTCGATATTAGAAATTCAGCGTATATGCTTTCCAGGTATGGAACCATGGGAACGAGCGCATTTATACAGCCATTTAACGATTTTTCCTGAGGGTCAAATGGTGGCCGAGCTTGATGGGAAAGTAATCGGTTCCTGCTCAAGTTTGCGCATTAATTTCGATGAATACGATGACCGCCATACATGGAATGATATTACCGACAATGGCTTTATTACAAACCACAATCCGGATGGCTATAATCTGTACGGAATTGAAGTAATGGTACACCCGGCATATCGACGTATGAAAGTCGGTCAAAGGCTTTATGAGGCGCGGAAAGACCTGGCACGAACACTTAATTTAAAATCCATCATTATTGGCGGCCGTATTCCAAACTACCATGTCCATTCGGATGAAATGAGTCCGCGTGATTATGTGGATGCGGTAAGCCGCCATAAAATATATGACCCGGTGCTGACATTCCAGATGATGAACGGCTTTATTTTAATGCGTATCAATCCAAACTATCTGCCGGACGATAGAGCTTCGGGCAAGTATGCGACATTAATGGAATGGAACAACGTGGATTATCGTCCACTGACAAAACGTCATTTCAAGACAAGTTATCCAGTGCGTATTTGTGTTGTGCAATATATGATGCGCGCGATCGATTCTTTCGAAGACTTTGCGAAACAGTGCGAATACTTTGTGGATGTCGGGTCTGATGCAGGCTCGGATTTTGTTGTCTTTCCGGAGATTTTTACGACGCAGCTGATGAGTTTCTTAAATGAGAAATCACCTTCACAGGCTGTCCGTAAATTGACGAAATATACACCTGAATACATCGAACTGTTTACAAGTCTGGCGGTCCGCTACAATGTCAACATTATCGGCGGTTCGCATTTCGTTGAGGAAGAAGATGAGGAAATTTACAATATCGCCTACTTATTCAGACGTGACGGGACAATTGAAAAGCAGTATAAAATTCACATTACACCAAATGAACGCAAATGGTGGGGAATCAGTAACGGTGATAAAGTACGCGTATTTGATACGGACTGCGGCAAGATCGCCATTCAGATCTGCTATGATATCGAGTTTCCGGAACTTGCACGCATTGCGACAGATATGGGCGCGAATATTATTTTCACGCCGTTTTGTACAGAAGATCGTCAAGGCTATTTACGCGTGCGCTATTGTGCACAGTCACGAGCGATTGAAAACCAGATTTACACGGTTATTTCCGGAACGGTCGGCAACTTGCCTGAAACGGAAAATATGGATATCCAATATGCGCAATCTGCCATTTTCGCACCAAGCGATTTTGAATTTGCGCGAGATGGAATTGTCGGAGAGACGAGTCCAAACCTGGAAATGGTATTGATCGGGGATGTCGATCTGGAAATATTGCGCCGACAACGCCAAGACGGTACCGTAAAGCACCTTAAAGACAGACGCCATGACGTATATCGCGTGGAATATTTGAAATAAATTACAGGGGAATTCTGCTATTGTAAAAGATAGCAGGATTTTTTTCATTCAAAAGTATGAGAGGGATAGCGGTGCGTTCTATTTAATTGAAATGGTATGATAGAGAAAAGTGAAGTTGCAAAGGAAGAGCCAGTATGACAAAAGACCAATCGAATATTGCCATATTAAAAGAAATTGCTGAGCTGTTAAACGAGGAAACAGAGATGATTCCGATGCTGAATGGTGCGCTGTCGAAATTTTTAAGCGGTACGAAATTCGAGACAGGCTGGATTTTCTTTATCGATGAAAAAGGAAAATCGGAGCTTGTAGTGAAGCAGGATTTACCGGATGCGCTTAGCCATAACGATTGCCATTATTTAAAGAAGGGCGGATGCTGGTGTGTATCCCGTTTCCGCAATGAAGAATTAAAAAAAGCTTCGAATATTATTGAATGCCAGCGCATTGAAAGTGCCATCGCAGCAAATGTAGGCGATCATAACGAAATTACCCATCATGCGACTGTACCATTGCAGTCAGGGCAGGAACGCTTCGGGTTGCTTAATGTCGCTTCAAGAAATACAGTCCGCTTTTCTGACGAGGAGCTAGATTTACTTGAATCGGTTGCCTTTCAGATGGGTTCTGCGATTAAACGTATTTACCTGACAAATGAACAGCAGGAAATTGCACTTGTTCAGGAACGTAACCGGTTAGCACGCGATTTGCATGACTCTGTCAACCAGCTGCTCTTTTCGGTAACACTGACAGCCCGTGCAGGAGTTGAGATGAGTGATGAGCAGGATATTAAAGAAACGTTTAAAGATATTCAAGAGCTTACACAGGAGGCTTTGACGGAAATGCGTGCACTCATTTGGCAGCTCCGTCCGAAAGGTTTGGAAAGCGGGCTCATTGAAGCAATCAAAGTGTATGCAGAAATGCTGAGCCTGAAATTAACGGTTAATGTTTCGGGGGTCATTCAATTCCCCTCAAGAGTAGAGGAAACGCTTTTCCGAATTACTCAGGAAGCATTGAATAATGTACGTAAACATTCAGGTGTAAAGACTGTGGAAATATATATCAACGTGACCGCTACCGATGTATTACTCGTTATAAACGATACAGGCCAAGGCTTTAATGTGGAGGCGCATCGCCGCATACCATCAATCGGCATGCAATCAATTATTGACCGGGCACATGCAGTTGGAGGCACCGCAGATTGGGTAAGTGAAATTGGAAAAGGAACAGAATTGCTTGTTCGTTTACCATACTAGGGGGGATTTGATGATACGGGTACTAATAGCAGATGACCATCATGTAGTAAGACGGGGGTTATTATTCTTTTTAAAAACTCAAAAGGACATCGAAGTTGTAGGCGAAGCAAAAAACGGATTAGAAGCAGTAGATCTTGTTGAACAACTTTCTCCCGATATCGTTTTAATGGACCTTGTCATGCCTGAGATGGACGGCATCCAGGCAACTAAAAAAATAAAAAAGAATTGGCCGCATATTAAAATACTGATGCTGACAAGCTTTTCAGATAAAGACCATGTGCTGCCGGCAATGGATGCAGGGGCATCAGGCTACCAGCTAAAAGATATTGAACCGGATGATTTGGTGGAATCAATCCGTCAGATTATGCGCGGAGAAAATACGATCCATCCGGAAGCGACTACGCAATTAGAAGAAGGGCTGCGCGAAGATGAGAACAAGCCCCATATTTTAAATCCGCTGACACCGCGGGAACAGGACGTATTGGCGGAACTGACAAAGGGTAAAAGCAATAGGGAAATCGCTTCTTCGTTATATGTGACGGAAAAAACGGTTAAAACCCATATATCGAATATTTTTGCGAAGCTCCATGTACAGGACCGTACTCAGGCCGCTTTATATGCTGTAAAACATAATTTGACTGAGACGAATGAAAGCTAAACGAATTTAATTTAAATAGCAATCAGATAAAATTAAAAACCTCACTTTTTCTCCGGTAGGAAAAAGAGTGAGGTTTATTGTATTGATTATAGAATTTCCTCGTCTGTCGTTTCAGACGGCGGAAGTTTTGTTACTTCAATATACAAAATGTGGTGACCATCGAGTTCGGTTACTTTGAACCTATAGCCCTCTGATTCAATGATATCGCCTTCTTGAACATCGAAGCGTTGTGTCATGAACCAGCCGCCGATTGTGTCGATATCTTCATCTTCAATTGTTGTACCTAAAATATCATTCATTTCCTGCAACAACATTTTAGAGTCAAAGATGTAGTGATCCTCTGCAATTTCCTGTATTTCCGGAATTTCATCTTCATCGAACTCATCTTGAATATCACCGATAATTTCCTCGATGATATCTTCAATTGTTACTAAACCGGAAGTACCACCGTATTCATCCATTAAAATAGCCATGTGAATACGTTCGCTTTGAATTTTTAATAATAAATCACTAATAGGAATTGTTTCGATTACCCGAATCACCGGTTGCATATAGTCATCAACAAGCTTATCGCCATTTGCTGAATCTTTAATATAGGCTGTTAATAAATGCTTCATATTAACAAGGCCGATGACATGGTCTTTGTCGCCATCTGTAACAGGGTAACGTGTATATTGTTCAATGCCCATTACTTCAAATACTTCGCGAATCGTTTGACCTCTTTCAATACTGATAATTTCAGTTCGAGGTACCATTATCTCCTTCGCTATTCGATCAGAAAACTCAAAAATACTATTTACATATTCGTATTCCGAGTGGTTAATTTCCCCACCTTTAAAGCTGTCTGATAAAATCATGCGAAGCTCTTCTTCAGAGTGCGCTTCTTCAGATTCAGAAATCATTTTTAAGCCGAAAAGTCCAGTTAATCCACGTGCCGATCCGTTTAAAGCACGGATGAAAGGATACATGATATTGTGGAACAGAATTAAAAATCCTGACAGCTTTAATGTTACGGCTTCTGCTTTTTGAATAGCGAGAGTTTTTGGTGCTAATTCCCCTACGACAACGTGTATGAACGTTACGAGTGAGAAGGCAACAATAAATGAAAGAACAGTTGTGACATTACCGCTTAAGTTAAAGAACTCAAATACTGGATGAAGAATTATTTCGAAAGTCGGTTCTCCGAGCCATCCGAGTCCTAATGCCGTAATCGTAATTCCGAGCTGACAAGCAGATAAATACTCATCGAGGTTTGAAATTACCTTTTTTGCCCGTATTGCAGATTTATTTCCTTCTGCTACAAGCTGATCAATTTTTGTCGTTCTTACTTTAACTATTGCAAACTCAGTTGCAACGAAAAATGCCGTAGCGGCAATTAAGATAGCAAATGCTATCAACCTAATGGTTAGTTCGATTCCTATGTCTACGTCCAACTATATTCCCTATTCGCGGCGCAAATGAGCGTGGCAAATAAAGAGTACACCTCCTAAAAAAATTTTAATACTACAATCATAAAATATTTACGTAAAAAAAACAATTTATGAATTTGAAAATTGAGGAAATAATTTGAAGTGGGATTGATGTCTATAATAAAAAAATGAATGATTTACCAGATGTGGATAAATTGATAGAAAATTGAAATTTCAATAGATTTATGCTACTGTGAAATGGTAGATAATGATAATTTAGTAGGCAGAGTAATTAGCAAACGCCAGCAGCTATAATTACCTGCAGCCAGCTATTAAATTATGATTACTCGAAACGCGCATAAAAATGGGAGCATCGAAAATTCGACGGCTCCCATTTCTTTTTTATTCGTAAACATGAAAGAGCATTAACTCGTGAATCATTTTCTCAAGCTGTTCTTTCTGTTCTTCAGCAGGACTTTCCCCAAAGAATTTGATGCTTCCATCTTTATAATATTCCGCTACATAACGTTTTTGCTCATAGAAAAAGCGGATGGACCACCCCGGAATTTGACTGTTTTCAAATAATGGCTTATAGCTAAAATGTTGAATCATGAAACTTCCCTCCCTATTTTATCGTACAAGAAAGTAGTACATTGTTGCAATTTTTCTTTTTTGAAATTAATAATAGAACATACACATGATGAAGAAAGAGTGAGCAAAATGGGAGAATTTATTTCGCTATTATTCCTGCTTGGTGTTGTAGGGGCTGTCGTTGGTGCAGCGACAAATTATATGGCAATCAAAATGCTGTTTAGACCTTATAAGCCAATCTATTTTAAAAAATGGAAGCTGCCGTTAACACCGGGGCTTATTCCGAAACGCCGTGAGGATTTGGCGATTCAGTTAGGAAAAACCGTTTCGGAATATTTACTGACACCCGAAACAATTAAGAAAAAGTTTTTATCAAAGGAAATACGCGAAAATGTATTAACTTTTGCGCAAAATAAAGTGTCGCAAGAAATTTTTACTAACGAAAAAACGATTAATGACTGGATTCGTTTGGCGGGTTTCACACAATTACCGCAAACAGTGGAAGGGAAAGTGGATGAACTTATTCACCTACAATTCCATAAAGTAAAAAATACGTTATCATCAAAATCGATCCGTGAATTATTACCGAATGATTTGGAGCCTATGCTGGACCAGAAAATCGATGAGGCTGTCGTACAGATATTGCAAAAGGGCGAAGATTATTTTATGTCGCCAGAAGGTACGATGACAATCAAAAACATGCTGGATGACTTCTTATCGACAAAAGGTTCATTTGGCGGAATGATCCAGATGTTTTTAGGAGACTCCACATCACTCGTTGATAAAGTACAGCGTGAACTTATAAAGTTTTTAAAAGCTCCAGGAACAGCTGCACTTTTAAATCGAATTTTCACAACAGAATGGGAAAAAATTAAAAATCGCCCGGCAATGGACTTTATGAATGATGTAAACTTTGATACGATTGAAACGAGTATCCAAAGCTATGCAAAAAATGCATTGGCATTGGAGGCACGCCTGGATAAAACGATTAATGACTATTGGCCACAAGGAAAAGACTGGGCTACAAATGATTTGCTCCCTAAAATGATGGATAAAACATTTATTGCAGCAGAAGGAAAAATCGAAGACGTACTGAAGCGATTGAATTTAGCGGAAGTCGTTCGAGAGCAGGTAGATTCTTTCCCTATCGCCAAATTAGAAGAGCTTGTACTAGGTATTATTAGTAAAGAGCTGAAATTAATCACATGGCTGGGCGGCATTATTGGTGGTCTTGTCGGGATCATTCAAGCGTTAATCGTCTTTTTGACGAACTAAAAAGAGAAAGTAGGAATATTACATGATTAATATTTATGAAGATATTAATAAACTTGAAGCAACATTCCGCAAGACTGATGAGTTTCAAAATTTAAAGAACGCAGTGGAAACTGTACGTGCAGATGAGGAAGCTAAAGTATTATTCACAAACTTCCGCGATGTTCAATTAAAGATGCAGGACAAACAAAATGCTGGTGAAGAAATTACAGAAGAAGAGTATGTATTTTTACAAAAAACAGCACAGTTGGCTCAGCAAAACGCTAAAATTATAGCAATGCTTGAAGCGGAGATGGCTTTAAGTGCAGTAATTCAGGAAATTAACCGTATTATCACACAGCCAATCCAAGCAATGTACGACGGACTATAAGATTCAAAGGGGTCACACTTTTGTGTGGCTCCTTTTTATTTTGAGGATAATGAGGGCAATATCCCAACTAAATTTACTAACAATAAACATGTTTTTTTTCTTCTACCTTAATATTTGTTACAATGAGATAGATTTTTTATTTAATATCATAAGAAGGTAGAGAATAACATGAAAACGATTCATATTAATGAGCAATTCAAAGAAGACTGGACACGTGTTCTTAATCATATAGCCAATTTATTTTACGAGGATTCCGTTATTCAAATCGAGCAGGATGGTTCGGATATGTCGATTGAATTTAACAAGTCTATTGATGAAACTTTTACGATTTACACATTTGCCAAGTTAAAAGTGGATGGGCAGGAATATACGAGCGACTATTCGATTAAGTATGAGACAGAAGGAACGGAAAAAGAACAAAACATCCGAATGAAGCGTGCATTGTCACATGTCATGCTTGATGTACTTGAACAATATTCCGGTATGACTCAGCAGTGGGGTATTTTAACAGGAGTGCGTCCGACAAAGCTTTATCATAAATATCGGAAAGCCGGTATGAATGATGAGCAAATTGCCGCAGTACTAAAAGAGGATTACCGAATTTCGGATCAGAAAATCGCTTTGATGAAAGCGATTGTTGAGCGACAACTTACGGTGATTCCGGATTTGGATGAGCTTGGAAAGGAAATTTCAATTTATATTGGGGTTCCATTCTGTCCGACAATGTGTGCATATTGTACATTCCCGGCCTATGCAATCCAGTCAAATCGTAAGGCAGGACGCGTAGAGAAATTTATCGATGGCCTTCACATTGAGCTGCGTGAAATGGGCAAATGGCTGACAGAAAAAAATATGCGCATTACTTCGATTTACTGGGGCGGGGGCACACCGACATCAATCGAAGCACATGAAATGGATGCATTATATAAAACAATGTTCGATGCTTTCCCGAATCCAGAGTCTATTCGTGAAATTACTGTAGAAGCAGGGCGCCCGGATACGATTACACCTGAGAAGATCGAAGTGTTGAAAAAATGGGGCATTGACCGTATCTCCGTTAACCCGCAAAGCTATACGCAAGAAACATTAAAAGCAATTGGCCGCCATCATACTGTTGAAGAAACGGTTGAGAAGTTTTGGCTATCACGCAATTCCGGTATGAATAATATCAATATGGATTTGATCATCGGTTTGCCGAATGAAGGTATTGAAGAATTCGAGAATTCATTAGCAGAGTCTGCTAAAATGCAGCCTGAAAGTTTAACGGTTCATACACTCAGTTTTAAGCGTGCATCGGAAATGACGCGAAACAAAGATAAGTATAAAGTAGCTGACCGTGATACAGTAGGGAAAATGATGCAAATGGCAACAGAATGGACAGCTGAAAACGGCTATGTTCCATATTACTTATACCGCCAGAAAAATATTTTAGGAAACTTGGAAAACGTCGGCTATTGTAAACCGGAAGAAGAGTCGATCTACAATATTGTCATTATGGAAGAAGTGCAAACTATTTTAGGTATCGGCTGCGGAGCTTCCTCGAAGTTCGTGCATCCAACGACCGGCAAAATTACACAGTTCCACAACCCGAAAGATCCAGCAGCATATATCCTGACATTTGAAGAATCGATCGCCAAGAAAATCGCCATTTTAGATGAGCTTTATTCTTAATTTGATGAACTTTAAATATCGCCCAATAGCACAGCCAAACAATTGGCATGTGCTATTTGGTGTTTCTGCGAAGGGGAGATTTTTATAATATGATCAACTTGTGTAAACTAGTAAGAGAGTAAAAGAAAAGGATTTGTTGCAATGAAAAAAATAATGGGACTGATAATGTTCACGTTACTATTCGTAGCAGGATGTACAGAAACAGCCGAAGACACATATGAAGAACCACTAAAAGAAATGGCCGTCCACTTTATTGATGTAGGACAGGGGGATTCCATTTTCATCGAAGCACCGAACGGGAAAACAATGCTGATTGATGGTGGCGTAAAGGGTGCCGGTAAGGAAGTTGTCGCCTATTTAAAAGCACAGGGAGTCAATCGTTTGGATTATGTAGTCGCTACACACCCGGATGCCGATCATATCGGTGGATTGATTTCAGTGCTAAATTCCATCTCCATTAAGGAGTTTATCGATTCGGGAAAAGTACATACATCCCAAACATATGAAGAAATGTTAAACCTCATTCAAGCTAAAAATATTAAGTTCACGATACCTGAAGCAGGCGATGAAATTCAGCTTGAAGACAACCTTATTGTAGAAGTTCTTGCTGCAGATGAATCTGCTTCTGATAATAATGACGCTTCAATCGTTCTACACGCGGAATACCAAAATATTTCGTTCTTATTAATGGGGGATGCCGATCACGGGGTAGAGCAGGAGCTTTTACAAAAGGGAACCGATGTACAGGCAACCATTTTAAAAGCAGGCCATCACGGATCGAATACGAGCAGTTCGCCAAAGTTTGTTGAAGCGGTGAGTCCACTAGCAACAATATTAAGCTATGGACAGGACAATAAATACGGTCACCCGCATGCAGAAGTAATCGATATACTGCAAAACGTAAACAGTGAAATATATAGTACCGCAGAAGCCGGGACGATTGTGATTACAACAGATGGGGTAACATATGACATAGATGCACAGCAGTGGACAGGTATCGGGGCAACGAGTTCGATACCGTTACCAGCTTCAACGAAGAGCGGTAAAGTCGAATTGGTCAGCAAAGATGTGCATGAAGAAATTGTTGTCATTCAGAATAATAGTAATCAAGCTGTTAATTTGGAAGGCTGGGAGCTAATATCTGTTGAAGGCAATCAAGTATTTAATTTCCCGGATATTAATTTAGCACCAGGGGAAAAGCTTTCGATAACAAGTGGTCCGAATGCAAAAACAGGTGCGGCCACACTGGAATGGTCGAAAAGACAAATATGGCTAAACAGTGGTGATGCAGCCCAATTAGTCAATACGAAAGGGGAAGTTGTAAGTGAACTACAATAAATACACGCTAGACCGATTTGATGGAGATTATGCGATTTTTTTAAAACACCCGAAAGAAACGGAACAACTTCTGATCCATCATGCTGAAATTCCATCAGAGCTTAAAGAAGGCGATATTGTAAATATTATGGATGATGGTTTTGATTATAAGTTTGAGTTACTGAAAGAAGAAACTGAAAATCAAAAAGCACGAGTCAATAATCTGTTACAGCAATTAAGAAACAAGGAATAACAGTCTTTATTTCTTAATTCTATTTATCCTCAAAAATTTAGAAAAATCAAAAAGTATCGGAAATTGGACGCTTTAGTATGGTAAAATATATGGGTACATATATTAATTTTAGGAGCGTAACAATGGCTATTAAAACAATAATTTTCGATTTAGATGATACTTTATTATTCGATCAACATTCAGTAAAAATGGCATTTGAAAAGACATGTGACTATGCAGCGACTAAAAAAAACGTCGACGCACAGGAATTGGAAGAAGCGGTAAGATCGGCAGCGCGCAGTCTTTATGAAAGTTATCCTACATATGACTACACGGTCTTGATCGGTATTAATCCATTTGAAGGTCTTTGGGGAACGTTTGATGATCCGACACCGCAATTTCAGCAAATGAAAGAAATTGTACCTGCGTATCGAGCTGAAGCTTGGACAAAAGGTTTGGCGGCAGTTGGAATTGAAGATGCAGCATTAGGTACAGTACTTGGGGAGCGTTTCGTAGAAGAACGTAAAAAAGCACCATTTTTCTATGAGGATACATTTGCCGTATTGGATGAATTAAAAGGGAAATACGAACTTGTGTTATTAACGAACGGTGCACCAAGTTTACAAAATTTAAAGTTGGAGATTACTCCGGAGATTGTACCGTATTTTGACCATATTATTATTTCAGGTGATTTTGGTAAAGGGAAACCGGATGCTTCCATTTTCGAGTTTGTAATGGAAAAAGCGCAGGTTACGAAAGATGAAGCCATTATGGTCGGCGATAATTTAATGACCGATATTTTAGGTTCTTCTCGTGTCGGTATGCGCAACGTTTGGATTAACCGCGAAAGTAAACCGCACAATCCGGAAATTGTTCCGACATATGAAGTAACATCTCTTACAGAATTTTTACAGTTAGTGAAAACATTATAAACTAGCAGACGCACTTTACTTTAAGTAAGTGCGTTTTTGTATTAAAAGAATGAATTTTCTAAAAATTAATGCTATAATGGGTGTATGAAAGGGATGAAAGAGGTTTTTCTATGGTAAATAATAATATATGTCGCTGTGAAAACTGCGGCCGCACAAACAATTCAGTACAGATCAATCCGATAACGATTGATCATCATACAGCATACCTTTGTTTGGCATGTGAACATGTGCTTCATTTACCTGAAAACAAAAACCGCTTCTTCAGCCTTGTACGCAGTAAAAATAGAAAACAGGCCAATCCGGAAATGCTAGGAGTTCACAGTATATTGTCTGCATTTATTGCAGTTGGTGTCTTATTTTTCGTTGCGATTGCAGCATTAGGAGTAGCGCAAAGTGCTGACATTGTGACATTGCCACTATTTGAAACGGAATCTATTTTAATAAATGAGTATTTATCTTTTTTACAGCTAAAATCATTGTAAATTATAGACCTGGTGAAACCATTCACCAGGTCCTTTTATTATTTTCCTAACAGTTCGGAGACAGTCACAAATTCGAAGCCCTGTTTTTGTAGTGTTGCAAGCACATCATCCAATGCATCGGCGGTTGCCTGATGAATATCATGCATTAATATGATACTCCCATTTTTTGCATGTTCTTTTACTGCCAGCACCGTTTTTTCTGGATCACGATGCTTCCAGTCAAGTGTATCAATTGTCCACAGCACATTCGGAACATTTAATTGATCAGTAATGGTTTCATCATAGCTCCCATACGGCGGGCGGAAGACGGTTGCCCGTTGACCGATAGTCGATTTAATAATTGCATCGGTTGACTGGATTTGCTTCTTTATTTCCTCAGGTGTTAATGTTGTCAGTCTTTCATGATTAAATGTGTGGTTGCCGATTTCATGGCCCGCGTTATATACGGCTTTTAAAATTTCTGGATGTTCCTTCACCTCTTGCCCTACAACAAAAAACGTCGCCTTTGCCTCATACTTCTCCAATGTTTTTAAAATTTGTCTCGTCACCTTTGGGTGGGGGCCATCATCGAATGTTAAGGCGATCTTCTTATCCGTTGCTGGTTTAGGATTAACTGGTTTCTCTGGCTTCTCTGGTTTCTCCTTTTCAACTGGTGGTGTAACCAGTCCGTTCGTCAGCACATAGCCAGATAGCTTATCCGTTGTGACAAACGCCCAACCTTTTAAATTAGTAAGCATTTTAACAGGGCTGTTTTTACGTAATACACCAATTTCAGTACTCGAAGAACTGGCAATCTCTCTTACAACTAAATCGGCTGAGCTTTTGACGATCATCGCTTTTGAAGCAGGTTTCACAAGTGCCTGCTGATTGACAAAACCGGTAAGACGTCCGTATTTTACAAAAACAAAGTCGGCAGTTGCAGATCCGTAAAGCTCTACAATTGTATTTAAGTGAAGTTTTCCTTTAATCTCGCTCTCTTGTTTATTCGTCACACGCACAAGTGGCTCTTCTTTCGCTTGTACGAGCATATATTGAGGGGTTGCAGACATTAAATATTCGCTTGGAATATAGCCGATCACCGTTTTATATTGAACTTCAGCCCATCCATCCGCTTCTGAAAGTACGATAACGGGTGTTGCTTTAGACAGTGTAATCACTTTTTGCTTTAAAGTTTCATCAAATACTCCGGTCTCTATTGCCGTGATTTTAATTGTGGCAGAAGGGGCTGCTGCATGGACACGCCCGTTATTTACTAGGGAAACACCAACGATACAGAAAACAATTAATAAGAAATAAAGTATTTTTCTCAACTAAACTCTCCTTTTAGTAAAAAGTGAGCGAATAGAGTGAACGGTTGGTGGGAATCGGGTAGGGGTCTTCACTTTCGCCAAGTTTTATGTAAGATTTTATCCAATCGAAGTTTCAAATAATAAAAGATAAAATCGTCCTTTAAACTTATGTATGCGAATGGGGAATATGTTAAAACAAAAAACTACTGATGAAGGAAATTTTCGTTCATCAGTAGTAGGAATGATTAAAGTGAAATGGCTTTTACTTCATCAATATTTTCAAGTTGTGCTACAAAAATTAAATCTTCTGTTGTTACTTCATTATCTACGACAAGCATCATGACTGCAGAGCCGCCGATTTGATCGCGACCTACTTGCATTGTTGCGATATTGATATCTTTTTCTGCCAGCTTAGTAGCTACACGGCCGATTGAACCTGGCTTATCTTGGTTTTTAATGTAAAGCAGGTTGCCGTTAGGAATAACATCCACTACGAAACCTTCCACTTTAACGATGCGGGCACCAAGACCATTTAATAACGTACCAGCTACAGTATGTTTTTCTGTTTCTGTCACGATTTCGACCGTAATTAAATTTGTGAAGCCTTTAGCAGTTGTTGTTTTATGCTCATTAATTTGAATGCCGATACGCTCAGCCAAGTAACGTGCATTTACATCATTTACGTGAGAGCCGTGGTTCGTTGAAAGCAGACCTTTAATAGCATTTGCTGTTAATGGGCGTACATCAAAGTTAGCGACTTCACCAGCGTAAGAAATGTTCAATTGTTTGATGCTTTCTTCTGTAACCTGAATTAAAAACTTACCAAGCTTTTCAGCTAATGCGAAGAATGGCTCTACTTCCGCAAGCTTTTCTTTCGGAATAGATGGCATGTTTACCGGATTTGTTACAGTACCTGTTTTAAAGAACTTAATAATATCGTTTGATACGTCGACTGCTACTGATTCCTGTGCTTCCACTGTAGATGCACCTAAGTGAGGTGTTGCAATCACTTGCGGCAATGTTAACAGTTTATGGTCTGTTGCGGGCTCTTGTACGAATACATCTAGTGCAGCACCAGCTACTTTACCTTCAACAATCGCATCGTATAAATCATCTTCGTTAATGATACCGCCGCGAGCACAGTTGATAATACGGACACCGTCTTTCATAATGGCAAAGCGTTCTTTGTTAATGATGTTACGAGTTTCAGGTAAAAGTGGTGTATGAACTGTTACAAAGTCGGCTGCAGCACATACTTCGTCAACAGTACCTTTTGTAATACCTAATTCTTTTGCACGCTCTTCAGTTAAAAATGGGTCATAGGCGATCACGTCCATACGTTGACCTTTTGCACGGTAAGCCACTTCAGCACCGATACGGCCCATCCCAATTACACCTAATGTTTTGTTTTTAAGTTCAACCCCAACATAAGATTTACGATCCCATTTACCATTCTTTAATGTGTTGAATGCTTGTGGAATAAAGCGGGCAAGTGATGTCATCATTGCGATTGTATGCTCAGCCGCAGAGTTCGTGTTCCCGTCTGGAGCGTTTACAACAATAATTCCGTACTCTGTCGCGGCATTTAAATCGATGTTATCAACACCTACACCGGCACGCCCGATTAACTTCAAGTTTTTCGCTGCTTCAATAACTTCGCGTGTAACAGTTGTTTGAGAGCGGACAAGTAATACATCCACATCTGCAATTCGAGCGATTAATTGTTCTGGAGATAATCCTGTATCGACGATGATGTTTAAATTTAATTCTGTTTCTTGACGAAGCGGGAAAATCCCGTCATCACTTAGTGGATCTGCAATGAATACGTTGATTGTTTTTGTTGCCTTTTCGATTAATTGTGTTGCTGTCATAATAATCTCTCCTTAAATTTCACTATTATTTTTAAATTACTATACAAAAAAAGCCTTCCGTCCCTTACGAATAACGTAAGGGGCGAAAGGCATTCAATAAACAAATCGCGGTACCACCCTTATTCGTTGCCGACTATTTGAAAAAATAGTCATACAACCTTATCAATATGCGTAACGTGCATGGGACGGAATAACTTACTTGGGATTTTCGGCTATTCTATTCAAGAGTGGAACTTATTTAGCGTATACACTGGTTTACACCGACCACCAGCTCTCTTTGCTATACAAAACTAAATAGTATGTCTCTATCACAATAGTTTTTCGTTTTTAAATTTGATAACATCATAAACCTGATTGTTCATCTTTGTCAACGGAATTTTCAAAATTAATAAATAATTAGTGAATTAATTAGCGGATATATGGTTGTTTCACGAACTATATTTAGGGTTTCTAAATTTAATGTTCGTAATTTAGGAAAAGTATGAAAGCGCTAACGATATTGATTTAAAGGGATTTGTTTGAATTTACAGAAAAATAATGATTTGTAGAATTCATCGGAAAAATAACGGTTTTACTATTTCACTAAAATTTTCCCTTGTTTTAAATTTTCAATGCTTTAAAGAAAAATAATAAAGAAGGTGAAATAAAAAATACCACGAAATTGTATAACATATGCACTGACAAAGGGGGAGTAGAAAATGTATTATGATGCAATCGTAATTGGAGCGGGGTTAGCAGGATTAACTGCGGTTTGTCAGCTCATAGATGCGCAAAAAAAGGTATTGCTTGTTGATCAAGAGCCCGAAAATTCAATCGGAGGTCAGGCATTTTGGTCATTTGGGGGACTGTTTTTAGTAGATACCCCTGAACAAAGAAGGTTGGGTATAAAAGACAGTAAGGAGCTCGCATGGCAAGATTGGCGCGGTTCTGCAGGATTCGACCGGTTAGAGGATGAAGATTACTGGGCATATGAATGGGCAAAGGCCTATGTAGATTTTGCAGCGGGAGAAAAATATGATTGGCTAAAATCACAGGGCATTCAATTTTTCCCGGTTGTTGGCTGGGCAGAGCGTGGAGGTGCTTTAGCTGGCGGACATGGGAATTCGGTTCCCCGCTTTCATATCGTTTGGGGAACTGGACCCGCGATTGTAGAGGCATTTTCGAATAAAGTATTGGAAGCTTCGGAAAGTGGTTTAATCGATTATTTGCCACGTCACCAAGTAACGGATTTAATGACTGAAGATGGTGCAGTTACCGGCATTCAAGGCAATATTTTAGAAAATAGTATCATTCGCCGCGGGGAAGAAAGTTCAAGAGAAATCATCGGAACATTTGAATATACAGCTGATGCAGTCGTAGTAGCTAGCGGTGGCATCGGAGCAAATTTAGAACTTATCAAAGAAAATTGGCCGTCACGACTAGGTCTTCCACCGGAAAATATGGTGTCCGGCGTACCTGCATTTGTTGATGGGAAAATGCTCGAAATTACCGAGCGGGCAGGCGGACGGATCGTCAATCGAGACCGGATGTGGCATTATACGGAAGGGTTGAAAAACTGGGATCCGATATGGAAAAACCATGGGATTCGTATATTACCCGGACCGTCATCGATGTGGTTTGATGCAACAGGAAACCGATTTAAAGCACCGAACTTTCCCGGTTTTGATACCCTCAGCACACTAGAAGCAATTCAAAAAACAGGGTATGACTATTCCTGGTTTATTTTGACGGAAAAAATAATTGAAAAGGAATTTGCATTATCCGGTTCTGAGCAAAATATGGATCTGACAAATAAAAGCATAAAGGACGTGCTGAAGCGTGTTTTACCAGGGCCGCCTAAAGCCGTTCAGGCATTCAAAGAAAACGGGGAAGACTTTGTCATAGCGGATAGTTTAAAAGATTTAGTGGATGGTATGAATAAACTGGCAGGTAATGACTTGCTTGATTTTATGCAAATTAAAGAACAGATTTTAGCGCGGGACCGTGAAATCGAAAATCTCTTCTCAAAAGATGCACAAATTAATGCTATGCATGGAGCGAGAAACTATATCGGTGATAAATTGATCCGTGCAGCCAAGCCCCACAAAATTTTGGATCCGAAAGCTGGCCCGTTAATTGCCGTACGCTTAAATATACTCACAAGAAAAACATTAGGGGGATTACAAACCGATTTAAACGGGCAAGTAATAAATGACGAGGGCAACCCTGTTCAAGGACTCTTTGCGGCAGGAGAAGTCAGCGGCTTTGGTGGCGGTGGGGTACATGGTTACCGCTCATTGGAAGGGACGTTTTTAGGAGGATGCTTATTTACTGGATTGCAGGTCGGTAAATATTTAGCCAATTATAAGCCGGTACCGAACAAAGCTAAAGTGTTAGAAGTATGAAAATAAAGGAGATATGAAGTCATTTGTCGAAATGAATGATTATTCATAAATAAGGGGTGTATACAATTGAATTTTGAAACAATTAACTTGGAAATTGCGGAGCGAAAAGCAACATTAACATTAAATCGCCCAAATGCTATGAATGCAATGGATTTTACGATGATGCGCGAGTTGGCGGATTGCTTTGAAGCGCTACATAATGAAAAGGATATTCAAATTCTTATCATTAGAGGGGAAGGGAGAGTCTTCTCTGCTGGTGGCGATGTAAAAATGATGGTTTCATCAGACGACTTTTCTGATTTTGGAACAATTATGCAAGACATTTCACGTTTAGTGAAGGCTTACTATACACTTCCGATGATTACGATTGCACAAATTCATGGAGCTGCAGCCGGTTTAGGATTTAGTCTGGCATTAGGAAGCGATATCATCGTTGCGGAGCAATCTAGTAAATTAGCGATGAACTTTATCGGAATCGGTTTAGTTCCTGACGGTGCAGGACACTTCTTTATGAAGGAACGTCTCGGGACACCAAAAGCAAAGCAAATGATATGGGAAGGAAAAGTGTTAAGCGGCGATGAAGCGTTAACATTAGGACTCATTGATTATAATGTGGAAGATGGTCAGGCATTAGTAACAGTTGACCAACTTGTTGGCAAGCTGTTAGCATCACCAATTTTGGCGAAGATTGAAACTAAGCTGATATTGCATAATGCGAACTTGCCTGTGTTAGAGCAGATATTGGAAGGCGAATCGGCAGGACAGGTGAAAATGCGCCAAACACAAGACCATTTAGAAGGTATTCAGGCTTTCGTTGGAAAGAGAATGCCGCAATTTGAAGGAAAGTAAATAATATCGGAGGATGCTGGTGAAACAACGCTGGCTCCTTCTTTTTTATTGGGAAATAAAATATTACTGTACAACATTACCGAATGCTTATATGATAGTGAAAGACGAAAAATGGAGGTAACTTCATGGACCAAATTTGGCTATCAAACAACCGGCGACAAATCGTACACAATGTGTATTGTCCCAATGTAAATGATGCGATTGCAATTTGCGAAATTGAACTAAAACAGCTAGATCAGGAACAAAGTAATTACTTGGAAGTTCCTTTTGAGCAATATAATGAAATACATGCACATTTTAATAATAGCGATATTATTAAACAAGGTGCATTCACATATGAGCAAGTTCGTCACATATTAGATGCTGGAAATATCCATAATCTAGTCATTGATGAAAGAGGCTGCATCGATTTTAAGAAAGAAACGATCGGAATGAGTACCGCAATTTCTTTCGCCCAAAGTAAGTGGAATGGTGCAGAACGAGGTACCGCAGTTGAAAATGCTGTACTGACAGGTTTAACAGTTATAGGAGAGCCATTTGCTGAAGAAATTATTGAAAAGCAAATCGACAACCTGAATATTGTTGACCATATTGAGCTGGATGAAGGTATTGCAAGTGCCGTAAAGAAAAACGGTGCAAAAGCAGTAGTGAAGAGGATGGCTAGTACGGCCACGAAAAAGGCGATGTACAGCTCTGTTATAGCTAAAAAAGCTATCACATTACTGAATGCAAATGTTGTAACAGGAGCAATCGTAACAGGTGTCATGTCGAGCGTCGATATAATTCGCGCAATTAAAAAGCAGATGTCTCCGGCACAGCTATTTAAAAATATTTCCAAAACGGCTGCAAGTGTTGCAGGGAGTATTATTGGTTTAATCGTAGGTGGAGGAGTCGGCTTATCGATTCCGAATGTTAGTACAACTGTCATTAGCTTAATCGGCGGGATCATCGGTCTTATTATAGGGAGTATATTGACGACGACGCTTGTCAAAAAAGTGCTTGATCTATTTATAAAAGATGATGCCGTTAAAATGCTGGAGATCTTTAATGAGGAGCTTGTCAATTTAGTAGAGCAATATCTATTAAATGAAAAAGAACTTCAACTAGTGTTAAGCGATTTTAATGAAATGTATAATATGCAGGAAGAGTTCCGGAAGATGTATGCTACTGAAGATCGTGTGACGTATGCACGATGTATGATTGAAAAGGAATTGAATCGTATTGTAAGGCTGCGCATGTATTTGCAAGTACCAACAAATGAAGAGCTCTATGGGGCGATCAAACGTTTAGTATAATAAAGAGGTGCCCTGAATTTCAGGGCACCTCTTATTTATCCCGCATAGGCGGAAGATCAACTACCGGTAAAAGCCGGATTGATAGTTTCATTATGTACGTTTAATTTTAAACGTGGAATAAAATTAATTTACCTGATGAGTTTACTAATCGGTGTGTTTTCTCAGCAATACCTTTTTCTTCGATTTGCTTTTGACCTTCGATTTTTGCAGCATCATCGTTTGCGAAATTCCACACTTCATCAAATAATGTTTCCCCAGTTTTTTCAAATGCAGTAAAACGATAATTCTCCATTTAAACCACCCTTTATAAGCAAGATAATATAATTATACTAGAAATTTTCCGAAAATTCACGAAGCAGCTATCATTATTCGAGAAATATTTGCAGTTTATGAACTGTTCATGAACATTTTAATTCATCGAAATTTACCCGGATTTTTGGGTTGCTAAACGCTATTTTGTGAAAAAAATTCAGCTTTCGGTAACGGAGGAGCAATTGATAGTCTTTTAATCGATAAATAACGCATATACATGTTACAATAAATTGTAATAGAGTTATAAAGGGGCGATTGCTTGTGAATGGAATTACAAAACTCCAACCTGGTGAACAAGTGGACCAATATTTATTGATAAAAGAAGCAAAAAAAGGCGTAACGACTGTCGGTAAGCCTTTTATGTCACTAATTTTACAGGATCGTAGCGGCGATATTGAAGCGAAGCTATGGGATACAAACGAGGAACATGAAAATCTATACCGTGCACAGGTTATTGTGAAAGTTGGGGGAGAGATTCACGACTATCGTGGAAAAAACCAACTGCGTGTGAAACAAATCCGACCTGCACGTGATGAGGAAGGCGTTCAAATCAGCGATCTTTTGCCAACGTCTGCGGTGCCAAAGGAACAATTATTTGAAGAGCTGACACAGTACTTCTTTCAAATTCAAAATCCGAATATCTCGCGTATTACACGCAATCTTACAAAAAAATATCAAGATCAAATACTGATTTACCCTGCAGCAACTAAAAATCACCATGACTATGCGTCAGGCTTACTTGACCATGTTGTATCGATGCTTAAATTAAGTGAGGCGATTTGTAATCTATATCCAACGCTGAACCGTGATTTATTATATGCAGGGGTTATTTTACATGATATCGGTAAGGTCATTGAGCTGAGCGGTCCGGTAGGTACTATGTATACGGTGGAAGGCAACTTGCTTGGTCATATTTCGATTATGGTCAATGAAATTGGTCAAGCTGCCAATGAGCTGAAAATCGAAGGTGAAGAAGTGATGCTGCTTCAACATTTAGTGTTGTCACATCACGGAAAAGAAGAGTGGGGCAGCCCGAAAAAGCCTATGATTCAGGAAGCGGAAATTCTGCACTATATTGATAATATCGATGCGAAGATGAATATGCTGACACGTGCCCTTGATAAAACGAAGCCGGGTGAATTTACAGAGCGTCTATTCCCATTAGATAACCGTTCATTCTACAAACCGATGATTTAAGCTGAAAATTTAGTTGTTCGGAGTCAAGGCGGCGACTCCCAGGGGAAAAGCACGTGGGAGAGACTTGGAACAAAAGCTAGGAGCGCCACGTCCTGTGGCAACGCTTTTGTGACCAACATCGTGTTGGCCTCGTGCCCCCAGGAAAGCGTCCGCCGTAACGGAGAACAATGTATAAAGAGCAGGAACTAAACAAGGCCGTTCAAATTCTAAAAATTTGAACGGCCTTTAATTATGAGTTATGGTTTTACTTGTTATTGATTAGCCTGCTGGAATTTCAACATGAAATCAGCAAGGGCTTTGCATGTTTCGACTGGGACAGCGTTGTAAGTAGAAGCGCGGCAGCCTCCTACAGAACGGTGACCGTTTAAACCGACAAATCCGGCTGTTTTTGCTTCAGCAAGGAACTTTTTCTCCAGCTCTTCATCTGCTACACGGAACGTAATGTTCATCAATGAACGTGAATCTTCAGTTGCATGCCCGTAGTAGAAGCCGTTCGAATTGTCGATTACATCATAAATAAACTTCGCCTTTTCTTCATTACGCTGCTCGATCGCTTCTAAGCCACCTTCAGCTTTCACCCATTTTAATACTTCGCCTAACATATAAATACCGAAAGTAGGAGGCGTATTGTACAACGAGTTATTTTTAGAATGTGTTGCGTATTTCAGCATTGTCGGGATATTTGAATTTGCTTTTTCAAGAAAATCTTTACGGATGATGACAACAGTTACACCTGAAGGACCTAAGTTTTTCTGTGCACCTGCATAAATCATGGCAAAATTCGATACATCAATTTTCTTCGATAAAATATCAGAAGACATGTCCGCAATTAGTGGAAGGTCACCAGTAGTCGGGAATGTTTTCCATTGTGTCCCGAAAATTGTATTGTTTGATGTTAAGTGAAGGTATGCTGTATCTTCATCGATTTGGATATCTGAAAGAGCCGGGATATTTTTGTAGTTATTGCTTTTTGAGCTTGCTGCCTCTACAGGTGTCCCGAATAGCTTCGCTTCTGCAAAGGCTTTTTCTGACCATGCACCTGTTTGGATATAGCTCGCCTTTTGACCTTCACTTAAGAAGTTCATTGGAATCATTGAAAATTGAAGGCTTGCTCCGCCTTGTAAAAATAGTACTTCATAGTTTTCAGGGATTTCATATAATTGGCGTAAATTTGCAATCGCTTCATTATGTACTTCTTCAAATGCAGCGCTACGGTGGCTTAATTCCATTACAGACATACCAGTACCTTTAAAATCTACTAGCTCTGCCTGTGCTTTTTGTAAAACTTCTAATGGTAATGCCGATGGACCAGCATTAAAGTTAAATGCGCGTTTAGTTGTTACTGTCAATGCAATCACTCCTGAATTTTAGAATTAGAATATAAATTGATAATATACCCTTTCCGAACAAATATGTGAAAATTCTTGAAATTATTTTTTTAATAGTCATAAAAGAGAAGAACTTATAGAAAATTTATAGATTTTTGTCACAAAGGAAAAGGGAATGTTCGTGTTTTGAGCATATTTACTTTTATAACCTTGTTTATAAACAGGAACTATGCGAGTATAGAGGGGATGAAATACAGGAGGTAAATAAAAATGGAACAATTACCGAAATGCCCGGAATGCGGATCAGAGTATACGTATGAAGATGGACAAAATTATGTGTGCCCGGAATGTGCGCATGAATGGTCTCAAGCAGTTGAAACAGTGCAAGAAGAAGGATTAGTCGTTCGTGATGTAAACGGTAACCTGTTGGCTGATGGTGATACCGTAACAGTTGTAAAGGATTTAAAAGTAAAGGGAAGCTCCTCTACGTTAAAAATCGGTACACGTGTTAAAAACATTCGACTTGTAGAAGGCGACCACAATATTGATTGTAAAATCGACGGTTTTGGTGCAATGAAGCTGAAATCGGAATTCGTAAAGAAAAACTAAAAAATGCGAGACCCGTTTGTGGGTCTCGCATTCATATGTCAACGATTATTCAGCTTTGAAGCCTGAAAATGCGTCTTTTAAATCTTTGTCTTTAACTTTTACATCTGCATCGTTGATTAACTCTGCCATTTTCGTGTTCCAATCAGCTTTTGTAGCTGCAATTGACTCACGGATTTCTTCTTTTTTGTCTTCAAGTTTACCGTAATCTTTAACATCACGTTTTTCAGTCACTTGAATGATGTGGAAACCATGTTCAGATTGTACAGGCTCGCTGATTTCATCGATTTCCAATGCATATGCAGCATCGTTGAATTCAGGCACCATTGTACCTACTGTAAACCAACCTAAATCTCCGCCTTGTGCTCCAGAACCAGGATCAGTTGAGAATTCTTTCGCTAGTTTAGCAAAATCTTCTCCAGCATCTAATTTAGCTTTGATTTCTTTTGCAGTCTCTTCATCTTCCACTAAAATGTGGCGAGCATTTAATTCTTGAGATGCTTGGTTGTAGTACTTTTCGATTTCCTCGTCAGTTACTTCAACATCTTTTAAAGCTTTCTCTTGTAACAATGTGAAACGAATATTTGTTTTTAACGTTTCTTCCGTTAAATTGCTTTGTGCTAAAACAGACTCATAGCTCTCGCCATACTGCTCTTTTACACCCTTCAATTCTTCTTCGATTTCTTCATCTGTTACTTTATATTTATCGTTTAAAATCTGTTCAACTACTACTTGTTGCAGTAATTGGTCACCTGCGATGTCCTTCATTGAATTATAAAATTCTTCTTGAGTGATATCGCCTACACTTGTTGATACGACAACTTCATCTCCAGGATTACTGCATGCAGCTAAACCGATTGAAGCAGCAACTGTTAATGCAAAAATGGTCTTTTTCATTTGAATACGCTCCTAACTTAACTTTAATGCACTTGTAACTATAACATAAACGATTTAAAAACAAAATGGTTGCATGTGAAGAGTGCCTAAGTTTTGTATCAACAGGTGCATACGATATTGAGAGAAAGAGAGAAGGGAGGTGGCAATATGGGTGGCGGAGGTTACAATGGCGGCGGCTCAGGCTACGGCTCTGGCTTTGCTTTATTAGTTGTGTTGTTTATCTTATTAATTATTGTAGGTGCAGCTTTCATCTACTAAGAAAGAAAGGTGTGTTAAAAGTCTTTACGGCTTTTAACACACCTTTTCCAATTATTAAAGTATGGACAAAAAAATTATTACATAAATAAAATTTTTTTAAACGGCAAGCAGTACTTCAACGTACATGCTTACAAGTAAAATTGTAATCAGTACATTAATCGTACGGAAAATTTTTGGCTGTTTTTCTTCTGGAATTTCACGTCGACTGCATAGCGCCGCAGTCATTCGATTTATTTGGAATAAGTATATTACTGAAAATAAGATCACAACAAGTAGTAACAAATTTATTCCTCCCCTCTAAAGCATCAATAAAAACCTAAATATCAAGCGGAACTAAAATTTCATAACCTCTTGGCGTTTCTTCAATTATAGCATTGTTTGGTGCATACATTAAATTTTTCACATATAAAAAATCCATAAGACATATACAGCAGTGAAATGCGAGCAAACCACTGAAATAATGCGCATATTCAGGATAGTAAATGCCCCCAGCGATCAATGCAGCATTAATAACGATAAAAGGTGTTACGAGTGCAAAAAGGTAAGACTTTTTTGGAATGCCGTTTTGCAGGCGCATCCGGACAACCGGCATGAGATGTTGAATTTTAAAGCGAATGACGAGTGATTTTCTATGTTGAAAGAGAGCGAAATAATGTATTAATTTATGCATAGGATAAATAAAAGGTATTACTAATAAAACTAACCATAAATGTCGATCGATATGCTTACCGTTAAAATTAAAACTAAATGCAATGTATGAAAAGCAAAATACAAGGACGAAAAGAGTGATTGCCAATAATACAAGTCTTCCCGTACCATACTCTCGCTCAATGTTGATCGTTTTCCAACAATGCATGTGAGCCCCCCTAAAACATTATGGAAAAGGACGTATAATGCTTTTCCATTAACGAAACATTATTAAACATAAAACTAACTATAATAAATAAAAAAAGAAATGTCATCAATTTAAATTGGCGACATTTCTTACTGGGAGTTTTATAAAGTTGTAGTGATTGATGGCTTACCTTTGTCATCAATTGTTTCTTTAAAGTTAAAGAAGGAACGTTCAAATATTTCGATGAAGTCATCCCCATAAATATTGCGAATAACAGCCATTACATCTAAAAACTCAGGGAAACGTCCGTATAGTTCTTTTAATGGCAATGCGCCTGTTAAAATCGTATGTTCTGTATCGTGATAATGATCGTACATACGTAGAATGAGTTCTGCGCCTTTATCAGTTAACTCAACATATGTATTACGTTTGTCTTCATCACGTTTTGAGAAAGTTAGTAATCCACGTTCTTCTAATTTTTTTGAAAAGTTGAAAGCGGTAGATACATGCATGACACCAAATTTAGCTACATCTGAAATGGAGGCACCTTTCAAATGATATGAAATCCATAAAATATGGTGTTCATTAATATTTAAATCAAAAGGTTTAATCCATGTTTGCCAATCTTTTTCGATAGCTTTCCATAGTGCTTTCGAAAGTTGTGCGACTCTTTGGCTAAATAACATAGCCTCTCGTTGTGAGTATAAATCTTCTGTCAAAGCAATCACCTTCTTCTTTCATTTACATTTTAAAATTATTATAGCAATAAAAGAAAAGAGTTTAAAGTTAGAAAAATGGAATAATTCAACATTGGTTGATTTATGCTATAAAAAGATAATTTTGGGATTAAATTGACCGTTTTCAAACTTTAATGTAGTTCTAAAGTTATATTGGTGAATCGCTGTTCATTACTCGTTATTTCTATTTGAAGGTATATTTTTCTCGATTTCACTTATAGAATTCTGTAATTTCTCGATTTCTTGTTTTAAATTTATTGCTTCCGGTTCTATCTGGGTTTTGAAATTTGCGAAATTATCCTTTAATTCATTTACTATACTAGGCATACTATTTTGTACTTCTGCCTTTAAAGTTGTAATCGATTGCTTGACGTTATTTAGTTCATGTTGTACGTCTTGGAGCTTTGATGTGGCCTTTTTAGTATTCTCCAATAAGTTTTGTCGTAAAGCTGTCCCTGATTGCGGTGCTGTAAATAAAATAACAGCCGCACCGCCAACGATGCCAGTTGTAATACCTAGTAAAAATGATTTTGCTTTCATATTGATAACCTCACTTTATTTATATTTGTTATCCAAATCTTTTTCCAAATCCATGTTCCGATAAACATTGGAAAGATTGGGCGGGGAAGTAATAAAAGAAAAACCAGCATTTTCATAGATGAAAAAGATGCTGGCCATAGTCTCCTCATACAGTCGTGTAAATATAACTGATAGGAGCAATTATAAATGTGATTTAATTTCCTCAGAAAGTGTCGACAGCACATCTGGCGGGAATTCCTGTGAACGACCATTCCAGTTGACAACTAGTCCATCTTTTTCGTCATAGCGGGGAACGAGATGCAGATGGTAATGGAAAACGGTTTGGCCTGCTTCAGCACCGTTATTATTAATCGTATTCATACCAGCCGGGTTAAAAGCAGCTTTAATGGCATTAGCCACTTTCGGGGCAGCAGCATATAAATTACGTGCTACATCTTCTGACATTTCAAATAGATCTTTACAATGTGTTTTCGGGATTAACAGTGTATGGCCTTTTGTTAATGGGGCAATGTCCATGAAGGCAAAAGTATGCTCGTCCTCATAAACTTTAATACTTGGAATTTCACCGGCAATGATTTTGCAAAATAAGCAATCACTCATCTTATTTATCGCTCCTTTTTTATTTTTGATTTTCACCATTAGAAGTTAGAAAATAATGTTATTGTAAGTTATGTGGAGTACAGGGCGGCAATTTCCGTTCGAAAGCATCCGCCAACAATAAAAATCAACTGTACAACCCCAATTTATGGTGAAGATACTATTATTTTTCTTTATTCTATCATAGATTATTCGGAAAACTACTTTCTTATATGAAGGATTTACTTTTTGTTCTTTGAATTGAGTGTTGCATTCAGTGTTCAATTTTATTCGCTTTTGATAAACTAAATTTTAGAAAAGAGGAGTGACGACTGTGACAATTTTACAACTGCAAAATGTAACAGGTGGTTATACGAGAAAGCCTGTGATTCAAGATTTATCATTTGAAATTAACAAAGGAGAGCTCGTTGGATTAATCGGCCTTAACGGTGCTGGGAAAAGTACGACGATCAAGCATATTATTGGCACGCTCTTACCGCGCTCTGGAGAAATTCGTTTAAACGGTGTGACGTTAAAGGGAAATTTGGACAAGTACCGATCAAGCTTCTCCTATATTCCGGAAACACCCGTACTATATGAAGAATTAACATTAAAAGAACATTTACAATTAACGGCAATGGCCTATGGTTTAGATGAGAGAACATTGGAAGAACGCTCTGAAGTTTTATTGAAGGAATTCCGTATGGAAAAGCGATTAAATTGGTTCCCTTCGCACTTTTCTAAAGGGATGCGCCAGAAGGTAATGATTATGTGCGCATTTTTAGTCGATCCAAGTTTATATATTATCGATGAGCCGTTTGTCGGTTTAGACCCGCTCGGCATTCAGTCATTGCTTGATCAAATGGATGATAAAAAACGTGCAGGGGCATCGATTTTAATGTCGACACATATTTTATCGACTGCAGAAAAACATTGTGACCGCATCATCTTACTTCATGAAGGACGTGTTCGTGCGCAAGGAACAATGAATGATTTGCGCAAAGCGTTCAATATGCCGACTGCGACACTGGATGATTTGTATATTGCAATGACAAAGGAGCAGGACAATGAACAGCATGCATAGTGTATGGGCTAAGCGCTTCGAGCATTACATCGGCGAAGTGATGAAGTATATGCGCTTCGTCTTTACAGGGCATATTGCGATTGTCCTTGTCTTTATCGCAGGGGCAGGGGGATATCAGTACAGTGAATGGCTGAAGGTCGTGCAGCCTGATTTTCCGGCAGAATGGCTCGTTGCCCTTGTAATCGGGTTCTTAGTTGCATTAAGTAGACCTGTCACATTGCTGAAAGAACCCGATCAAGTATACTTATTGCCGCTAGAAAGCCAAATGCCGAACTATTTCAAAAAGGCGATGAACTGGACGTTTTGGTCACAGCTATTGTTGCCGGTCGTTCTGTATATTATAACGATTCCGTTATTGAAAGAAGTTACGACACTTAGCGTAGCTGAAATTTGGCTGACAGCTCTATTTATCGCGGTGCTGAAATTTATTAATGTGCGCGCCGAATTCAATTACCGTTATGCAAATCGTGGGAATGCCATTGTACTCGACCGATTTGTGCGGGCGATTGTGTCGATTATCGGGATTCAAATGACATTGACAGACGGTTTGCTGGGCATCGTATTTCTTATTATGATGGCTTATTATACATTTACATTGAAGAAAAAAGTGCAGGACAATCCAGTGCCTTACGAACATTTTATTAAGCTTGAGCAAAACCGCATGATGCGTTTTTACCGTTTTGCCAACTACTTCACAGATGTCCCGCATTTAAAGGGCTCTGTAAAACGTCGTGCATGGCTGGATATTGCGTATAAAGCAATCAGCTATAAAAAGGAAAATACACAGGCATATTTAATTTACCGCACGTTTATCCGTACAGATGACCATTTTTATTTATGGGTACGGTTAACGGCGATTTCAGCTGTTATTGCGATGTTTATTACGATTCCATTTGTAACTTGGATCGTTGCAGGAGCACTTGCATTTGCGACAACCCTTCAGCTTAAGTATGCCCTCATGTCAGCAGGGGATTTTCGAATGGACATGCTTTACCCGATCCCTCGCGATACGAGAAAACAGGCTGTCGCAAAACTGCTTCGTCAACTAAGCATTGTACAGGCTATTATTGTGACACTTTGTGCAGTCATGCAGCCGCAGTTTTACATTATTCCAATTGTCATTATCGCAGTCAGTGAACTGACGATGAGAATGTCAAAATAATAAATAGAATTGTACAACAAATAAGGCACCCATTTTCTAGAGCGAAAATGGGTGCCTATTATGTTTATAACAAGAATCCGCCAATTAATAATCCGGCGGCGATTACTATAATAGAAGGAACTTTGAATTTTTCCAGAGCAATATAGCTGCCGACAATCATTAAAATCGTTGGAATCAGTTTATTTGATTCATAGGAAGACTTGGCAAAATCGAATGTTAATGTAATTAATAATACGGCAATTGCAGGTAATACAAAGCTTGATAACCGCATTACTTTAGGCGAATCTCTATATTTTTGTAGAAGATTCAAAAGTGTAATCATTAAAATCAGGGTGGGGGCTACTGTCGCAAATAACGCTATAATACTCCCTGAAATACCACCAACTTCAAAGCCGATATAACCCGCCATCTTCGTTGCGATAGGACCGGGCAATGAATTTGCCAAAGCAAGAAACTCACTGAATTCACTTTGCGTCATCCACTCATACCTGTCTACCACTTCATGTTCAATTAACGGGATTGAAGCAGGCCCGCCTCCGTATGCCAAAAGGTTCGGTATTAAAAATGCAATAAAAAGCTCCCAAAATATCATTGTTCTTTTCCTCCTTTATTGGGCAATGCCAGCGCCAATATTAAGAGGGAACCGATGATAATCCCAGGGTGGAGATCGAATAAAACAATCGTTATAAAACTGAACACGAAAATAATTGCGCTGATTTTTAGACCTAAAGCTTTATGCGATTTCTTTAAAAAGTCAAATGCATAAATCCCCATCATCACTGTCACAATGGGTATGACGCCATTAGACATGTTGTTGATAAAGTCAGAGTTACTGAATTGGTTTAATGAATTTAATAATAAAATAATTAATAATACAGTAGGCATAACCGAAGCAAACAGAGCGTTAATTAATCCGAGAAAACCGCCTATACGGTAACCAATGTAGCCTGCCATCTTTGTAGCAATTGGACCAGGCAATGTGTTTCCAATCGATAACACATCAGAAAAGTCATCATCTGTCATAAGTTTATATTTTTCAACCACTTCTTTATGAAGCAATGGAATGATTGTCGGACCTCCCCCGAATCCAAGAATTCCTGAAACAAAGAAAGCTTTAAACAACTGAATTTGTATTTTCACATAATAACCGCCTTTTGTTTAGTGAGAAGCAGAATAGTTCGGAAAACGAAAGATTTTCTAAATATGTATTATTTTATATAAAAATGCTACGAAACACAATCGTAGCATTTTTTATAAAAGCATTATTCTTTTGAAGCTGCACTATATGTCGTAATATAGGATGATGAGTTAAACATCGACTGTAGCACTTGTGTCGTGCCTTCAAAGATAGGGGCAAATGAAGTCTTATACTCATTGCTGGCTTTCCAGACTTCATAAGAAGCAGGCCCGCCCCATTGAATAATAAATAAATAGGTTTCTGCTTTAATCGGACGCAGTAAACGATAGGCAATTACAGCGTCATTGGAGTTCAAAGCAGGGATGACATCGAGAGCTTTTTTCTCGAAAACCGGGCGCTCATCTGACATAATGGGCATATTGAAAAAAGTATAATAGCCCTTTTGTGTAAACTGTCCATCTTGAGCAATAACTTCAAACTTGCGGGGTACTGCGAAAATAGATTTGTTCTCTGTTTCATGCAACACCACTGAATTACCATTTCCGTGCAATAAAATTAAAGGGTGCTGTGGATTTTTTGTGATTAAATTTTCCATATAGTCAGGTGTTCCTGAAGTTACATAAAAATTCATATATACCGACCTCCTTACACTATTATTTCCATTTATAAAGATATTCAAGCCATTTGTCAAAAAGTTCTATAGCAGAAAAGACAAATTCATGACATTTATTGAAGAAATCTATACAATTATTTATGAAAAGTTTATAGTCGATGATGGATATCAATGACGTTTTTGAGGTATAAAATAAAAAAGAATTTACTTTAAGGGGTAGAAATCAAAAATGATGAAATTTAATGACACATTATTACGTGCTGCTCGCGGTGAGCAAGTAGAACATACACCAGTTTGGTTTATGCGCCAGGCAGGCCGTTCACAGCCAGAATATCGTGAAATAAAAGAAAAATATTCATTAGAAGAGATTACAATGCAGCCGGAGTTATGTGCATATGTGACGCGTTTACCTGTTGATCAATACAATGTAGATGCAGCGATTCTTTATAAAGATATTGTTACCCCTTTACCAGGAATGGGAATTGATGTAAAAATAAAAGCGGGAATCGGTCCGGTTATTTCAAATCCTATCCGTTCAGCAGCTGATGTAGAAAACTTACGTGATTTCAACGCACAAGAGCATACACCTTACGTGCTAGAGACAATTAAAATGTTAACGACAGAACAGTTAAATGTTCCGTTAATCGGTTTTGGCGGTGCTCCGTTTACGCTTGCGAGCTATATGATCGAAGGCGGCCCAAGCAAAAACTATGCTAAAACAAAATCATTCATGGTTTCACAGCCAAAAGCATGGTTTGCTTTAATGGAAAAACTGGCTGATATGATTATTGTGGATATTACAGCGCAAGTAGAAGCTGGTGCAAAGGCAATCCAAATTTTCGATTCTTGGGTTGGTGCATTAAATGTAGAAGATTACCGAATTTTTATCAAGCCGACGATGACACGCATTTTTGCTGAATTGCGCGCATTAAATGTACCGTTAATCCAATTTGGTGTAGGTGCATCACATTTAGTAAAAGAATGGCATGACCTGCCAGTTGATGTAGTAGGTTTGGACTGGCGTTTGCCGATCCGTGAAGCAGAATCTCGCGGCGTAACAAAAGCGGTACAAGGGAACTTGGATCCTACATTATTACTTGCTGACTGGAACGTAATCGAAGCACGAGCGAAAGATATTGTGGATCAAGGATTAGCGCATACAGGCGGACATATTTTCAACTTAGGCCACGGTGTCTTCCCAGAAGTAGATCCAGCTGTATTAAAACGACTAACAACATTTGTACACGAATACAGCCGCGAACAAATCGCAAAACGTTCAATACAACAATAAATTTAATTTGATTATTCACCGGTGAAGGTGAGAAAACTATATAGATGAAAAGTTGATTGGAATGGAGGGGAGGCGACTCCAGCGGGAACAGTACGACGCCTGAGACTACAGGCTCTGGCCGTGCCCGCGGAAAGCGTCCGACCCGGAATGTAAATCAACCCCTTATTAAGATGAAGAATCTTTAATACTTACTAAAAAAGAAACGTGTTAAAAAACATGCAGAGGTGAACTTACATGAAAGAAGTACGCGGGTTATTAGTAATGGCTTATGGTACGCCATATAAAGAAGAAGATATCGAACGTTATTACACACATATTCGTCATGGCCGCAAACCGAGCCAGGAACATTTGGACGACTTAACAGAACGTTACCGTGCAATCGGCGGTATTTCTCCGCTTGCGAAAATGACGGAAGCACAAGCCCATGCATTATGTGCACGTTTGAACGAAGTACAGGACGAAGTGGAATATAAAGTATTTATCGGCTTAAAGCATATTGAACCATTTGTAGAAGATGCAGTAGAAGCAATGGTGAAAGAAGGAATCACTGAAGCGGTATCAATCGTTTTAGCACCACACTTCTCAACTTTCTCTATTAAATCGTACAATGGACGAGCAAAGGAAGCTGCTGAAAAATTAGGCGGTACGTTAAATATCACTTCTGTTGAAGCATGGTATGACGAGCCTAAATTTATTGAATTCTGGAAAAATGCCGTGAATGGCGAGTTGGCAAAAATGACAGAAGAAGAGCGCGCAAATGCTTGCTTAATCGTGTCCAACCACTCATTGCCGGAAAAAATTAAGCTTGCGGGCGATCCGTATGAAGAGCAGTTAATCGAAACAGCACGTTTAATTGAAGAGGCTTCTGATATTGTGAATGTTGAAGTAGGCTGGCAGTCAGCCGGACAAACACCAGAGCCATGGCTAGGACCGGATGTACAGGACTTAACGAAGGAATTATTTGAGCAAAAAGGTTATAAAGCATTCATCTATACACCAGTAGGATTTGTTACTGAGCATTTAGAAGTGCTATATGATAATGATATTGAGTGTAAAGTTGTCTGTGACGAAATCGGTGCAAGCTACTATCGCCCGACAATGCCAAATACACATCCTTTATTCATTGATGCAATGGTAGATGCTATCAATAAAAAATTAGCGAAATAGTAGAGAGTGATGATGAGGGTGACTTTAAAAAGGAACAAGGTTGTTATCGTTGGCGGTGGCATCACTGGTTTAACGACGGCATACTATTTACAGCAAAAAACGAAGGCGCATAATTTACCGATAGACATCGTGCTGATCGAAGCGTCACTACGTTTAGGTGGTAAAATCCATACAGTACGTCAAAATGGATATATTATCGAACGTGGGCCTGAATCGTTTTTTGATACAGGTAGCAGTGTCCGAAAGTTGGCACGTGATTTAAATATCGAACATGAGATGATTCAAAATAATTATGGTCGAACATTCATCGCAGTTGGTAGCAAGTTGCACCAAATTCCGAGTAATATCCTGCTCGGAGGGTCACCTAAAATCCTCCCGTTCATGAAATCGAATGTTCTATCTCTAATGGGGAAATTCCGCGCAGCAGGGGATTTGTTATTACCGAAATTACCGCATGCGGCAGACGAACCGATTAGTGAATTTTTCAATCGACGCTTTGGTAAAGAAGTTGTAGAAAATTTAGTTGAGCCGGTGTTGGCAGGTACATTTGCAGGTGATATCGACCATCTTAGCATGCAATCGATGTTCCCGCAGTTTTATCAGTTGGAAAAGGATTATCGCAGTTTGCTGCTCGGTATGAAAAAAACCGGTAAAGGTATTTACGCACTCGTTGACACTCCAGGTGAACTACATTATGAATCATTTGAAAACGGGCTGGAATCATTAATTGAAACTTTGGAAAATGCGTTAACCGATGTAACGATTTTAAAAGGTTTGAAAGTGAATTCCATTGAAAAAAATAATGATGATACTCATCTTATTGAATTGAATGATGGGACGTCCATTCAATCAAATAACATCATTGTAACGACACCGTTTAATGTAACGAAAAGAATTTTCCCGGACTCTGTAACGATGCAGCAAGTTCCGGATATGAATTATGCTACAATCGCAACGGTTACGATGGCATTTGAAAAAGGTTCGATGCAAAAATATGAAGATGCACTTAACTTCTTCGTTTCACGCAATAGTCATTTTGCCATTACAAGCTGTACGTGGAGTCACCGGAAATGGGATAATGTTTCCCCGGATGGCCATGAACTACTTAGGGTATACATTGGCCGTGTAGGGGATGAATCGATTGTGGAGCTCTCCGACAGTGAAATTGAAAAAATCGTATTGCAGGATTTGGAACGGGCGGTAGGTTTAGATGCCCAGCCATTGTTGACGACAGTTGCACGCTGGAAGGAAGCAATGCCTCAATATACAATTGGTCATGAGTCTCGTATGTCAACTATGAAAAAACAGTTTTATCAAGAGTTTCCGAATGTCTTATTAACAGGAAGCTCCTATGAGGGAATTAGTATTCCGGACTGTGTTTTACAAGGAAGAAATACAGCCGAGCAATTACTCAACCAGTTGGCCGAATCAAAATTAGCAATGTAACAACAATTCAATAGACTAGTTGAACGACATGCTGTATTAAAAGTGAACCGCTTTTAATGCAGCATTTCTTGTTTGAAGATTTTCCGAATGGTTCACAAATTTATCTTAATTATAGTAATGCATCTGTCCGGATTTTTTAGTACGCTAAGAAGGATGGAGAAAAGATTGCAATAAATTACATAATTATAGCAAGGATGGGAGATTTCACGATGAAAAAGTGGTTTTACAGTTTAGTTGCAGTACCTTTTTTGTTAGTTGGGTGTGGGGATGATCCAAAAGTGGAGACACTTGATACTGCCGAGGTACCGGCAATTGTAGATGTACATATTCAAACGGCTGAACAATTGAATGCTGGGGAAACGATTCAGCTTGCGGCACGTGTGACTCAAGATGATGAAGCGGTAAATGATGCGAAAGAAGTGAAGTTTGAAGTATGGGAATCTGGCCTTCGCGATGAAGGGGAGATGCTGGACGGAGAACTGACAGAAGACGGAATCTATGTCGCTGACTATACGTTTGACCATGATGGCGTATACTATATGTTTGCCCATACGACGGCGCGTGGTATGCACGTGATGCCAAAGCAGGAGCTGATTGTCGGCAACCCAGATATGAGCAAAGTGCTGGAAGATACAAGTTCTAATTCGATGGAACATGACGAAGAAAGCTCAGAAGAAAAAGAAGACGATCATAACCATTAAATATTGCAATATAAGAAAATGGGTGTATAATAGTGACTGAATGACCGAAGTGTTCATTTGGTCACTTTTTTGAGGAGGTGGATTTATGGATCGTCGACATGAAATTTTATTAGCTGCTACAAAATCTTTCACATTATTTGGATATAAAGCGACAACGATTGAACAAGTTGCTAAAATTGCAAATGTAGGAAAAGGGACTATTTATACTTTTTTTAAAAATAAAGAAGAGCTGTTTCAGGAAGTTGTATTCCATTTAATCGGTGAAATGAAGCGTGAAACAGATCAGCTAATCGATGCAAATGCGAGCTTTATGCAAAATGCCCATACAGCATTGATGAAAATGCTGCAATTCCGTGAGCGTCATTTACTGTTTGCCAAACTAATAGAAGAGGAAACAGCACTTGGAACTCCTGAAGTACAGCAGATGCTGTTGAAAATCGAGTCGGAAATCATTTCTTACGTCTCGATGCGTATTCGTAATGGCATTGCAAAAGATGAGGTTATTGACTGTAATCCTGAGCATGTGGCTTTTTTATTATTTAAATCGTATTTGGCTTTTATTGTAGACTGGCAGTTGACACATAAAGAACCACTCAACGAACAAGAAATTCTGACATTATTCAGCGAAACCATTTTCCGTGGTTTGGCAAAGAAAAAGTAGCAGTCACTTCCTGGTGAAGTGGTTTCTTTTTACCATGAAATGACCGAAAAACGATATTGGTCATATAGTTTTAGAAGGAGGAAATTAGTGTGATAAAAGCAGAATGGCTGAAGATTTTTAAAACAAAGAAAATGCTTATTTCAGTTATTGCCGTTCTATTTGTTCCTGTTATGTACAGCGGGATGTTCTTATGGGCATTTTGGGATCCATATGCCAACTTAAAGGACTTGCCGGTTGCCGTTGTCAATGAAGACAAAGGTGCTGTGATGGATGAGGAAACAATGGAGCTCGGTCAAACATTGGTCGATAAGCTGATAGGTAGCGAGCAATTCCGATTTGAGGAAGTTGATGCAAAGGAAGCGGACCAAAAATTAAAGGATCAAAAATATTATATCTTAATTAAAATTCCGGAAAACTTCTCTGAACATGCAACTACATTATTAGATGAAGAACCACAAAAATTGGTTATTGATTATATTCCAAATGAAGGCTTCAACTTTTTAGGAGCACAAATTGGTGAAACTGCAATGGATCGCATAAAAGCGGAAGTAAATACGCAAGTTTCAGCAACATATGCAGAAAAATTATTTGATTCCATTACGCAGCTTGGTGACGGTTTTACCGAGGCAGCAGATGGAGCAGGGGAACTGGATGAAGGTGCCGCGAAGCTGGCGGATGGCGCTGATGAGCTGAAAGGCTATTTAGAACAATTGGCATCAAGCTCTGTTCAATTATCTGATGGTACGGACGCTTTAGTTGCCGGTGCTAAAAATGCTGCGAAAGGTGCTGCCGATCTGGCGGCAGGTGTAGCAAAAATTGCGGATGGCAGCAGCCAACTTGAAACAGGAGCAAAATCTGCAGCAGATGGCGCCAATACATTGCAGCAAGGTATTGAAAGCTATACGGGTGGTGTTGCACAAGTAGCAAACGGACAAAAGGACATCACATCCGGTCAGGCAAGCTTAGCTGAAAATCTGAAATTATTAACACAAGGTACAGCGAATATCGATGACAAAGTAAAAGCGCTCGCAGATGGTTCAGCTAATGTAGCAGGCGGTATGGATCAATTGGCGGGTCAACTTGAAGCGATATTACCAATGTTGCCTGAAGAAAATCAAGCAGCATTAAAAGCCGCACTAGGGCAACTGCAAGAAGGCAGTAAACAAGTAAGTGGCGGTTTAAGCCAGCTGCACGCAGGAACAAACGGATTGGACGATAAAATTGCGGCAATCAGTGATGGTGCAAGTAAATTAAATGCAGGGCAACAACAAGTAACAGCAGGTGTTGCACAATTACAGCAAAATTCAGCTCAGCTAATAGAGGGTGCCAATTCATTAGCACAAGGCAATACAACAATCGCCGGAAAACTAAATGAACTAACAGCAGGCGCATCAAGTGCTGCAACAGGTGCCAACACATTAGCGCAAGGTTTGAACACATTAGTTGATGGTTCGAATAAATTATATGACGGTACTAGCTTATTGGCAGAAAAGTCAGGTGAGTTGGCACAAGGTTCTACTACTTTAGCGGATGGCACGAAAGAATTGAAGGATGGTACGACAACTTTATCTGAAAAATTGGCGGAAGCAGGCGAAAAAGCCGCTGTAAATCCGACTGAAGATACGTATAATATGGTCGGTTCTCCAGTAGAAGTCGAAAAAGATTCCGTAAACCATGTACCGAATTATGGTACAGGTTTTGCACCATACTTTATTTCTTTAGGATTATTCGTTGGGGCATTATTAATTTCGATTGTATTCCCATTAGTTGAACCAGCCATTATTCCGAAAAACAGTGCAAGCTGGTTTGTAAGTAAAGTAACTGTATTAATCGGTGTTGGATTGGTGCAGTCATTTATAACGATTGCAATTGTCGTTTGGGGACTTGGACTTGAGGTAAATAATATGCCGCAGTTCATACTGACAACAATTATAACTAGCTTTACATTTTTAGCTATGGTTCAATTGCTTGTATCTGTGTTTGGTGATCCAGGACGATTTATTGCCATCGTCGTGTTGATTCTTCAATTAACAACAAGTGCAGGGACATTCCCGATTGAGCTAGTACCAGAGCAATTGCATTTCTTCAATAAAATTTTACCGATGACATTTTCTGTACAAGGCTTCAAAGCAGCCATTTCAACTGGTGATACATCATTCCTAATGTTCAACTGGTCAATTTTAGGTGCAGTTATGATTTCATGCTTAGCAATCACGTTCGGTTATTTTGCATTGCTTTATAAAAAACGTTATTCAAATCAACAAACAGAACTATAAAAAGAAAAAGCATGGACTCGGGTTTTCCGTTGAGGCCATGCTTTTTTTATACAGAAAAAACCACGAGCATTGAGCAAGCCCGTGGTTCAAGTAAGCTATTATAGGTTCATCCTATTTCTAAGATGAAGGTTGTCAGTAATGCGAATTAAACAGTGTGTAAAGAATTAAAGAGAGTTACATTTATCACAATTGTTGCTGTAGCATTCGCTTTGTTCTTCGATTCTATCACCGCATTGAACGCAAATTTTATCAGGTAAATTCTTGAAAAATTCCACTACGTTTTCTAACATTGTGCATGCCTCCTTTAAGTTTCTGTTATATTACTTCTGTTTATATAATGTATTGTATTATAACAGATTTAATTCGTCAACACAAAATGCCTAAATTAAGTTAAAATATAAATGGACGATTTTTGAAGGAGTGAGCCTCTTGTATTTTATCGATAATAAAGGAATTACAGATCCGCGTATAAACCTGGCAATAGAAGAGTATATACTGAAAAACATGGATATCGAAAAGGATGATTTTTTACTGTTCTATATTAATCAGCCTTCGATTATCATCGGAAAAAATCAAAACACGATCGAAGAAATCAACACAGATTACGTTGAAGAAAACGGAATCATTGTAGTACGTCGTCTTTCCGGCGGTGGGGCAGTTTATCATGATTTAAACAATCTGAACTTCAGCTTCCTGACAAAGGATGACGGCAACAGCTTCAGCAACTATAAAAAATTCACACAGCCTGTTGTTGATGCACTTGCAAAATTAGGGGTTAACTCTGAGCTTTCAGGCCGTAACGATATTTTGGCTGAAGGAAAAAAGGTTTCCGGCAATGCCCAATATTCGACACGTGGCCGCATGTTCAGCCATGGGACACTTATGTTCAATCTTGATATTGACGCTGTCGTGAACTCACTTAAAGTAAAACAGGACAAGATTGAATCAAAAGGAATCAAATCAGTGCGCTCGCGTGTTGCGAACATCATTGATTTCCTTCCTGAAAAAATTACGGTAGAAGAGTTCCGTATGGAGATTTTAAAATCGATTTTCGGTGGCGAGGAAAATATTCAATACTACGAGCTTACCGAAGAAGATTGGGAAAAGATCCATGAAATTTCAAAAAACCGTTACCAGTTATGGGAGTGGAATTACGGGAAATCACCGCGCTTTAACATTCAAAAAACGAAGCGTTACCCTTCAGGAAGCTTGGATATTCGCTTAGAAGTGAATAAAGGTGTTATTGAAGAGGCGAAAATTTTTGGAGATTTCTTTGGTGTCGGTGATGTAGATGAGGTCGCTGAATTATTGGTCGGGACGAAATATGACCGTGCCGCAATTGCAGAAAAGCTGAAAGATATTGAAATCCCGGTATACTTTGGCGGGATTACGGAAGAGGATTTCCTTCATTTAATTTACTAGCAGCTTCTGTCAGTCATCATGAACGTAATAGTGAGTGTAGAAAAGGAGGCTCCTGTTTTCGGGAGCCCCCTTTTTTTGATACAATGGAACAATATGAACAATTAACTTATGTAGGGATATTTTAGTTGGAAACCTATTGAAAAGGAGGTCATTCAGATGGAAAAACATCGAATTTTCATCGTTGAGGATGATCCTAAAATAGCTGCACTACTCGCAGACACATTAAGAAAATACCAGTATGAAGTCGAAACAATTAAAGACTTTGATTCATTAATGGAACAATGCTTAGCATTTTCTCCTCATATAATTTTACTCGATATTAATTTACCTTCCTATGATGGATACTATTGGTGCCGGGAGCTGAGACAATTTACGAAATGTCCGATTTTATTTATCTCTGCTCGCTCGGGGGAAATGGACCAAATATTTGCATTGGAAAACGGCGGAGATGATTTTATAACGAAGCCGTTTAACTATGAAATCGTACTTGCTAAAATTCGCAGCCATTTACGTCGTACATATGGAGAATATTCTGCAAGACAGGAAGAGCGGAAAATTGTACAAGGACAGCTTACATTGTATTTGGAACGGATGGAACTTCAATTGAAAGATCTTGTCGTTCCGCTTCAAAAGAAGGAATGTGTAATTTTAGGATTATTAATGGGACAGGCGCCAAAAGTGGTGTCACGCGAACAGCTGTTGGAGGAATTGTGGGATGATCAGGCATTTGTTGATGAAAACACGTTAAATGTAAATATGACGCGTGTTCGAAAGAAGCTGGCCGATTATGGCATTTCATCTGTTATTGAAACAGTGCGCGGAGCAGGGTACCGCTTCTTATTAAGCTCGGAGGAAATGTAATGGCGATTAAATTATTTGTGAAGGAGCATCTTTCCTACCTGATTTTTCAAATCGCCCTTACATTATTTTTACTTACATTATTTTGGCTTGATGGCTTTCGTAGTGTCACTACGGCCATTTATGCGATTGCAATCAGCCTTCTTTTAATCGTCTCATTTTTAGTCGTGCGCTATATGTTGAGGCGCCGTTATTTGGCGAAGATTTCCACGCTGCCGCAAACGATGGAGGACGCGCTTCAAAAGAATGCGAAAACAACGGAATACATGGAGACAGAGCGTTATTTGCATGAGCTGTACAAATTGTATCAGCATGAAGTACAGGCGCTTTATGCGACACAGTCCAGACAATATAAATTTATGAACCAGTGGGTACACCAGATGAAAACCCCTGTCTCTGTTTTGGAGCTTTTGCTGCAGCAAGAAGAAGAGCTGGATAAAAAAAGTGTGCAGGAAGAGGTCGAACGTTTGAAGCGCGGTCTTGAAATGGTTTTAGTGAATGCACGTCTGGAAAACTTTTCGGATGATATGCAAATCGGAAAAGTGCAGCTTAAATCGGCAATCATGGCAAATGTTAATGACAATAAACGTCTGTTTATCGCCAACCGAGTATTTCCGGAAGTGAACATCGATGAAGATTTAATCGTAATGAGCGATATAAAATGGCTGAACTTCCTTATTGGACAGTTCATTACAAACGCGGTGAAATATACATTTGAGCCGAATAAAAAGTTGTATATTACGGCAGTGCAAAAAGAACAGCATGTCCACTTGCTCATCCGTGATGAAGGGGTCGGCATTCCTAAATCTGATTTACCCCGTGTAATGAAGGCATTCTTTACCGGTGAAAACGGCCGGAAAACTGGAGAATCTACCGGCATGGGACTCTATATCGCAAAGGAGATTTGTGATAAGCTCGGACACCAGCTTTTGATTACATCGGAAGTTGGTAAAGGTACACAAATTGAAGTGATTTTTCAGTCATGAGGGATTATTATTGATTGAAAGAAACAGACTTGGTTAAAAGGAGTTACTATGTCTATTTTACAAATACAAGATGCTACGAAAGTATATGAAGGAAAAGTGACGAAGCGAGCACTCAACCAGCTTAGTTTTGAAGTGGAAAAGGGTGAGTTTGTCGCAATTATGGGCCCATCCGGCAGCGGGAAAACGACGTTGTTAAATATGGTATCCATGATCGATACGCTGACATCCGGCGAGATTGTTTTTAATGGGATGAAACCGCAAAAGCTTAATAGTGAGGAACTTGCCTATTTCAGACGCCGCCAGCTAGGTTTCGTCTTTCAGGATTTTAATCTGCTGCCGACATTGACGGTGGAGGAAAATATCATTTTACCGCTGACAATTGATGAACAGCCGATATCTGTCATGGAGGAACGGCTGCAATATTTAAGTGAGCTGCTTGATTTAACGTCAATTTTAATGAAGCGTCCGAATGAAATATCAGGAGGACAAGCCCAAAGAACAGCAATTGCACGTGCACTGATCCATCATCCGATGCTCGTTTTAGCCGATGAGCCTACAGGAAATCTGGATTCGAATGCATCGCGAGAAGTGCTTGAGCTCTTAGCAAGAATGAATAAAGAAAACGATACGACGATTTTAATGGTGACACATGATCCGATTGCGGCGAGTTATTGCGATCGTGTAATTTTTATTAAAGACGGCGAGTTTTTCAATGAAATATATACAGATGATCGTCGCCAAACATTTTTCCAGCGTATTTTAAATGTATTAAGTTTATTAGGGGGACATGTAGGTGACTTTTCTTCAATTCGCTTACCGTAACGTTTTCCGGAATTTTCGTAACTATGCCGCCTTCTTTATGGCCAGCTTTTTCAGTGTTTTTGTGTTCTTTATTTATTCGATGCTCATGTTTCATCCGGAAATCGAACGTGGTTTTTTAGGAGAAGTATCGATCGCCGGAATGGTTTTTGCTGAAATCGTTCTTGTGCTGTTTTCATGGTTTTTTATTTTTTACTCGATGCGTGCCTTTTTGGAAGCGCGGTCTAAAGAGTTTGCGATTTTGCTTCATCTTGGCATGGACCGGAATCAGTTAGGAAAACTGGTGATCATCGAAACAATGACAATCGGGATTTTTTCCTGTATTTCCGGTATTGTTTTCGGGTTCGCGTTTTCGAAGTTTTTCTTTATGATTGTCCGTGAAATTTTAAATTTAAATGCGTTGCCGCTCTATTTGTCATGGGAGCCATTTGTACTGACTTTATTCGTTTATTTAAGCGCATTTGTTGTCATCTCGACGTTGAGCATTCTGTTTACGCCGGACATTAAAATACGGAACTTCATAAGAGGACCAAAGTTTGTGGATGCTGCAGCGACCTATTCAAAGCGAAATGCCATTTTAGGAATCATCCTCATTTTATGTGGATACGGTCTTGCACTTATTACAACGAAGTCATCTATTTTTTCGTATACGTTACTGATCCCTGTTTTTGTGACATTGGGGACGTACTATTTCTTTTCAGATACGACACTTTATATTATTGACCGGTTGAAGGGGCATAAGCAGTTTTACTGGAAACGGGCACGTATGCTGGCGATCGCTGAACAGGTGCAGATTTTACGTTTTAATTCACGCATGTTTTTCATTGTGACACTCGTCTCGACACTTGCCTTTTTAACGGTCGGTGTTTTATCGGCGATGTCTTCCTATACATCACAGTATGACAAAATCAACCCAATCGGTCTTATGTATAAAGGGGAAATGGATAACCCTTATGAAATTGAACATATTTTATCCATAATCGATGAGCTTGAGTATAATGACATCAGTTATCATATGACGCGCTTTACTGTTATGCGTCAAACATCATCGTATACATCGAATCCGGTGGAAGTTTTCCGGGAAACGGATATTAACCATCTGCTGTTTTCATATAAATATCCTCTAGTGGATTTAAAAAGCGGGGAAGCAATGTTCATCCCATATTCGGAAGATTCGATTGAAAAGCTGGAGAAGACGGAAGTAAAGACGGTGCTGAAGGAAAATAATGTGGACCTGACGATTAACAGTGTGTACCCGAAGATGTTTTTCCCGACGGCTATAATTAGCAGTAACTCCATCATTATTAGTGATGAAGACTTTGAAAAACTGACAAATGAGTTTGAAATGGCACCATATGTCGAGCCTGGCTATCACTTATTTACGTTTGATATTCCTAACTGGACCGAAACGGAAAATGTCGGAATTGATATTCAGCAGATGGTCGCCCGCGATTATCTGATTAACAGTGAATATACGTTGCCGTTTTACTTTGAGAATGCAGGATTAAATTATTCTTATATATTAGCTACGTATTCTTTATTAACACTCATCGGTATATTAGTAGTAGCTGTGTTTCTACTTGCGTCGGGAAGTTTTGTTTATTTTAAAATATATGCAAACTTGGACCGAGAGAAGAAGCAGTTCGATATGCTCATTAAAGTAGGGTTAAGCGGTAAAGAACTGAAGCGCCTTATTACGAGAAATTTAATGATTCAATTTTTCCTGCCATGGGGATTAGCCTTTGTACATAGTGCATTTGCGTTCTACGTTGTGCAAGCTGTACTGAACGATGTCATGAATTTATCAATCGTAAAAGAAGTTGTATTTTCGTTTACAATGTTTGCCCTAATCCAAATTGTCTACTTTTTCCTAATCCGCTGGCGTTATATTTCACATGTGCGCGTGTGAGTTCGAAATAGAGAAAAAATGATTTTAGTACAATATTTGTGAATAAACGAGATTTTCATATTGTTTTATTAATATACTTATTCTATAATGCTAATAGAGTGAATATTTTTTCATTTTACGCATAGGGGGATGGGTGTATTGAATTTAGTTGAAAAGGTAAGACAACAAGCTTTCGAACAACCAGAAAAAACAGCGTACTACTTTTTAGGTAAAGGCACATCTTACGGTGAATTGGAGCAATCGGTTGCACGGTTTGCAGCTGCTTTGGAAGATTTAGGTGTAAAAAAAGGCGACCATATCGCGTTTTTATTAGGCAATACACCGCATTTCATCATCAGTTTATACGCATCAATGCGTATTGGTGCTGTGGCAATTCCGATTAATCCAATCTATACAGCAGATGAAATTTCATACATTATCCAAAATGGTGATGTAAAGGTTGTCATCGCACTTGATTTATTATTACCGCTTGTGGAAGCAGGGGTGCATAGATTCCCACAAGTAGAACAATATATCATTTGCGAAACAACAGAAGACATCGGTGAAAAATATGCCGCGCTTTCAGATGATGCAAAAGAAAAGACGAAGCTGTTTTCACAAGTATTAGCAACAACAGCACGTACAACGGATCCAGTAGAAGTAGCGCCGGATGATACGGCCATTATTCTATATACTTCCGGTACGACAGGTCATCCGAAAGGTGCCATGCTGACACATAACAATTTATTCTCAAATGCCAGAGATATTGGCGATTACTTAAAAATGACATCAGAAGACCGTATTGTAGCGACATTGCCGGTTTTCCACGTCTTTGCATTAACGGTAGTTGTCAATTCACCGTTAACACGCGGAGCAACGATCTTATTAGCGCCACGCTTTAGTCCGGGAGAAATTTTCGAGATGATTTCAACTTATAAAGCAACAGTATTTGCCGGCGTTCCGACGATGTACAATTTCCTTTATCAATATGACAAAGCGGATGTTGCCGCATTCTCGACAATTCGTTTAGCAATTTCAGGTGGTGCTTCATTACCTGTATCATTGCTGCATAACTTTGAGCAAAAGTTCAATGTACGAATTTCTGAAGGATATGGCTTATCTGAAGCTTCACCTGTTACTTGTTTCAACCCAACAGACCGTGAGCGTAAACCAGGCTCAATCGGACAGTCGATCAGCAATGTGGAAAATAAAGTGGTCGACGAAAATGGTGATGAAGTGGGCGTTGGGGAAGTAGGCGAGCTGATCGTGCGCGGACCGAATGTCATGAAAGGCTATTACAACATGCCGGAAGAAACAGCAGTTACGATTCGCGATGGCTGGTTATATACAGGTGACTTAGCAAGAAAAGACGAGGAAGGTTACTTCTATATCGTGGACCGCAAAAAGGATATGATAATTGTAGGCGGTTACAATGTTTATCCTCGTGAAGTAGAAGAAGTATTGTTCTCACATGAAGGCATTGTCGAAGCGGCAGTCGTTGGCTTCCCGGATCCGGATTTTGGTGAGGCGGTACATGCTTACGTTGTGTTAAAGGATCCGACTTTAACTATAGAAGCGATTCGCGAATTTTGTGCAGACCGTATTGTGAAATACAAAGTGCCGACTGTTATTGAAATTTTGGACGAGCTGCCAAAAAACACAACAGGCAAAATTCTGCGCCGTTCGTTAAAAGAAATCGCAAGAACATAACATTCCAACACCTGCCATACTTTGTGGCGGGTGTTTTTTGAAAATTGGAAAATAAAAGGGTGCCGGTTGAGGGATTGTCCTCATAAAGCTTCTTATAATGTTCCGGTGGTTATTGGCGGGCTAAGCACAAAAGTCACCAAGCCATGTTGCACATGTCTTTGCGACTTTTCTTCGTGCTTTTTAAGACGCCCGCCAATCATAAAGTACCGTTGTTTCAATCGTTGCTTATATAGGGAGGCGCTGTGCATTTGCAAGGCGCCTACTTTCTCATAAAGTATCTCCTTTTTTAGAAAGGAGAAATATTTTTTGTAACAAGGGCTATCATTTTTTTATAAAGAAAGATTAACTTTGTGCGTAGAACCGGCGCCTACCACTGTAAGCGCCGACTAAAGGGCGTTACGGTTTAGAGCCGGACACTATTGATTTGGCGGGAGTCCCAAGCCGCAATAATAGCAGCAGTAAAGGTTCGACGTTTACGGCGTGCCTTTACTGCTGCTATGCGGCTCCCGCCAAAGAAAACCGGAACTAAATAAGAAGCCCTATGAGAAGAGGATTTAAACTTATATCTTATATATTTATATTTTGAAATTTCAAATAAAAGATGGTACATTATTATTACGGGAATCGAAATAAATGAAGAGGTGTTTTAATGACGAAGTATATTACAAAAGAAAGCTTATTCGAAATTCAATCCATTACAAATCCGGTACTTGCGCCAAATGAGCAAGAGGCGGTATTTATCAGAACAGAGATCAATAAAGAAGAAAATAATTACAATGCCCATTTGTTCCATATCGACTTGGAATCTGAGGAAACAACGCAATGGACTTACGGCAATGAACGTGTGACGAGTCCCGAGTGGTCACCAGATGGCAAACAAGTCGCATTTTTAGTGAAACGCAATGAAAAACAGCAACTATACATATTAAACCGCCGTGGCGGGGAAGCACAGGAAATGACGACACTACCAAACGGCGTCAATTCATTTTTATGGAGTCCATGTGGTGAAAAGGTTTGGATTACGAGCACTATTAAAAAAGGGCTGGATATTACGAAAGAGGAAGAAAAGGAAGACACGAAATTCCCGAAAGCCTATGTCGTGGATAAAATGAAATACAAAGCAGACAGTGTAGGTTTATTAAAACAGAACCGCTATACACAAATTGCTGCTGTTGATTTAGCGACGAAAGAAGTAAGTACATTTACAGAAGGCGATTTTTCACATAGCTTACAAGGCATTTCACATGACGGGAAAACATTGGTGATCGGTGTGAACCGTGAAGAAAATACGGATAATGTATTCCGTACACCGCTATACCTTGTTGATGTAGATACGAAAGCAGAAACAGTTCTAATGGATGAAGAGGGCTACTTTGGCGGTGCTGAGTTTTCATTTGATGACCGCTACATTGCATTTGGCGGTTCGGATCATACATTCAGAAATGCTACACATGGCCATGTTTATATTTATGATACAGAAACGAAAACAACACAAAAGCTGACGGAAATGCTGGACTTGCCGGTTGGCGACTATGCGGTTGCGGATATTCAGCAAGATGTATCAGCTCCATCTGTAGTATGGACGGAAAACAATGATTTGTATTTCCAAGTATCTTCTGAAGGGGATATCCGCTTATATTATGCAACATTGGAGGGCGCACTTTACCCTGCGTCACCGGAAAATGAGCATGTATACGGCTATGCAATCTTTAAAAACGGCAACCGTGCATTATTGACGGTATCCAATGGAACATTCCCTGGGGAGCTGTTTGACTTTGATATTACAACAGGTGAGCGCAAGCAGTTAACAACATTTAACGAAAAGTTTTTAAATGAGACTACGCTGTCAGAACCGGAAGCGATTTCGTATACATCAAAAGATGGTTTGACTGTACATGGCTGGATTATGAAGCCTGCACAGTATACAGAAGGAGAAAAATATCCATTAATTGTTGAAGTACACGGCGGACCGCATACTTTATATGCGAATACGTTTTTCCATGAGATGCAGCTATTGGCGGCGAAAGGGTATGGTGTGCTTTATGTGAACCCACGAGGCAGTCATGGCTACAGCCAGGAATTTGTTGATGGTGTGCGCGGTAATTATGGTGATGGGGACTATGAAGATATTATGGCTGGTGTTGATTATGCACTGGAAAACTATGCATGGATCGATGAGTCACGTTTAGGGATTACTGGAGGAAGCTATGGCGGCTTTATGACGAACTGGGTTGTTGGTCATACGAATCGCTTTAAAGCAGCTGTTACCCAACGTTCAATATCAAACTGGATCAGCTTCTACGGCGTATCGGATATCGGTTATTATTTCTCGGAATGGCAAATGCTCGCAGATATGAATGATGTAGAAAAACTGTGGCACCATTCACCATTAAAATATGCGGCTAATGTGGAAACACCACTCCTTATTTTGCACAGTGAACGTGATTTCCGCTGCCCGATTGAGCAGGCAGAGCAACTTTATATTACGCTTAAGAAAATGGGCAAAGAAGTCGGTTTCGTCCGTTTCCCTGAATGTGACCATAACTTATCACGTACAGGTATCCCGAACTTGCGATTAGAGCGACTTGAGCAAATTACAGGATGGTTTGAGAAATACTTGTAAAAGATAAAACAGGGCTTCCTATTAGAGGGGGCCCTGTTTTCTATAGTATAAATTTATCTTCCTTTAAACTGTGGTGTTCTTTTTTCGGCGAATGCATTCAGTGCTTCAATACGGTCTTCAGTAGGGATTGTCAGTTCGTATGCTTTTCGTTCGATTTGAAGACCTGTTTGAATATCTGTTTTCATCCCTTGTTTTACAGCAAATTTAGCTTGCTGTATCGCAATTGGCGCATTGCGTAAAATAAGTGCGGCAAAGTCGGCTGTCACTTCATGTAAACTTTCGACCGGTGCCACTTTCGTAACGACACCATAGTCAAGTGCTTCATGTGCAGTCATCCGTTTTGCAGTCAAAATGAGCTCCAATGCTTTCGCTTCACCGATTAAGCGCGGCAATCGCTGTGTTCCGCCAGCTCCCGGAATAATGCCTAAGCCTGTTTCCGTTAAGCCTAGTGAAACGGTTTCGGCAGCAATACGGAAATCGCAAGCAAGTGCAAGCTCAAGTCCGCCACCAAAGGCATATCCGTTTAATACACAAATCGTCGGTTGCGGTAATTGCTCAATGAGGGAAAATACTTCCCCGAACCGGTTTAAGTTGCGTTTCACAAGTGTATCCGGCAATGTTTTACGTTCTTTTAAGTCCGCACCAACCGAAAAGGCTTTATCACCAGATCCTGTAATGATGACAAGACGAATATCTGGGTGGATTTGAATGGATTCAATAACATTGCGTAATTGTTCCAACATTTCATAGTTAAAAGCGTTTAACATATCGGGGCGATCAAGTGTTACATATGCAATAAAGTCTTTTTGCTCGTATTTTACAGTGTTCACATTTACTGCCTCCTTGAATTTTGTTAATCTAGTTTTATAGTACATTGGAAAATTGCAAAATAACAGCAATTTTCATAATAAATAGAGAGAAAATAAACGAGTATTGGGGAATTTACAAAATGGAAGTATTTGTTGGGCGACAACCTATATTTAACAAACATGAAAAAATCGTAGCATATGAGTTGTTGTATCGAAATAATTACACCAACCAGTTTCCGAATATTGATGCAGATAAAGCAACCGTTGAGCTGATCATCAATTCATTTCTTTCGATTGGCATTAAAGAAATAGCGAATGGAAAGCCGTTATTCATTAATTTTACGGAAAACCTGATTATGCAGGAATCCTTGGATATTATTGAGGAAGAACAAATTGTCATTGAAATATTGGAAGATATTCCGATTACAATCGCGTTAATCGAACGGCTCAAACAATTAAAGAACGCGGGAAATAAAATTGCACTTGATGATTTTGTTATGAATAAAGAAGTACTGATTTATGATGAGCTCTTTCGGTACATTGATTATATTAAAATCGATTTTTTACATACAGATGAAAATGAGAGAGTGGAAATTGAAAATACTATTAAAATGAAATTTCCTCATATTAAACTATTGGCAGAAAAAGTAGAGACGCGTGAGCAGTATGAAATGGCCAAAGAATCCGGTTATTTTTTATTCCAAGGCTATTTCTTTGAAAAACCGCAAATACTAACGGCTACCGATATACCGGCAAACCTGTTTCAGTATTTCCAGATCATCTCGTTGTTGCGGGATGATGAAGCAAATATTGATGTATTGGCGAACAATATCGAACGGGAAATTTCATTATCCTACCGGTTGCTCAAATTAATCAATGGTTCGTCAAGACGTTCGAAAACGAAAGTTCGCTCGATTAAGCAGGCCATTTTATTACTAGGGTTAACGGAGTTACGAAGATGGATATATTTACTGGCGATGCGTGAATCCGACGTGAATCGAAATAAAGATGTATTTCAGGAGTTAATGTATGCATCCTTGTTCAGAGCGAAAGTGTGTGAAAAAATTGCCCGCCTGAATTACAAAAAGAATTTCTCGGAGTATTTTTTAGTCGGTCTGTTTTCATTGATTGATTCTTTACTGAAACGGCCGATGAGTGCAATCGTTACGCAGTTGCCGCTATCGGAAACGATTTTGGAAACAATCTCAGGTGAACATACGGAGATGACGCCGTATTTACAGTTTGCTACCGCTTTAAGTAAATTGGACTGGGAAGGCATTATTCCATTATCCCGGCAATTAAACATACCTGTCGACGGGCTTTTGCCGATGTATGAAGAAGTGACAGTATGGGTTGACGAGGCATTAATAATCCAATAAAAAGCAGAAGAGAATGCGTCCTTTTATGGGGCGCTTTTCCTTTAGTTAGATGAAGTTCTCATTTAATGTAGGATTTGTTATAATTCAATGGAATTTACAAAAGAAGCGAGGATTTGTATGACATATAGCTCACAGAGTTCAGTGAAAAGCAGTGTAATGGAATATGTATTTGTCATTGTCGGCGCAGCGGTCATTGCGTTCGGCTTTAATGTGTTTTTATTTCCAAATCAGGTCGCATCCGGCGGAGTAAGCGGGATCAGTACAATCCTGCATGGTATGTTCGGGTGGAATGCCGGGATTGTTCAGTATGCATTCAATATTCCTTTATTTATCGCAGGCGTGCTTGTACTAGGGAAAAAATTCGGGATTAAATCCTTTATTGGTACGATTGCTCTTCCTTTCTTCGTTATATTAACTGAGAGCTGGGATCCCTGGACACTGAACCCGTTATTAGGGGCTATCTTTGGCGGGATTGTAGTCGGTTTAGGGATAGGACTTGTTTTTAAAGGGAATGCTTCAACTGGCGGTACGGATTTACTTGCTCAAATTATTACAAAATATACAGGTTTAACATTAGGGACAAGTGTACTGTTCATCGATGGCCTGATCGCGGTTAGTGCGGCAATTGTATTTGACCTGGAAAAAGGACTGTATGCGTTAATTGGTCTATATGTCACGACAAAAACGATTGATATTGTACAGCTTGGTTTTAGCCAATCAAAAATGGTTTACATTATTACACAAAAAGAAACGGATGTGCGCGATGCGATTTATAAAGAGATCAATCGCGGGATTACAAGGCTTCCGGCATTTGGCGGGTATACAGGTGAGGAGCGCCCGGTTTTAATGGTCGTTGTTTATCAAACAGAGTTCACAAGGTTGAAACAAGTATTGAAAACCGTTGATCCTCAAGCATTTGTCATCGTTTCGGACGCCTATGAAGTGCTAGGCGAAGGTTTCAAAAAAGTATAAGTTTGTTATAATCAGTAGTGGAATAAAAGTTCATTTTTGGAGGGGTTCAGAATGAAAAAGAGTTTACTTACATTAGTTTTCGGTTCAGCAATTTTCCTTGCTGCATGCGGTGGAGATGATTCGGCTTCAAACGGCGAAACAGCTGAAATCGACGGGAAAAGTGTTGTTCAGCAATCATGCGCAACATGCCATGGCGGTCAATTACAAGGCGGCAATGCGCCAGCGCTGAATCAATTAGGGGCTAAATATTCGGAAGAAGAGATTTTGGATATTATTTTAAATGGTAAAGACCGTATGCCTGGTGGAATTGTTAAAGGCGAAAAGGCGGAAGCAGCTGCAGAATATTTATCCACATTAAAGTAATTTATACATAAAAAAGATGGAGCTTTATTTGCTTCATCTTTTTTTACCTTTTCAGCGAATGACCAGTTAATGTGATTGATAATTTAAAAAACTAAGCGCGTTATATATTGGAAATGTTATAGACATGATAAAATACAGTGGAGATGCTAGAAGATAGGAGCGTACCAAATTTATGATTCAAGTAATTGCGAAAGATGTTATGGAAAAGTTTAATTTGGAGCTAGTCAGTGGGGAAGCCGGAGTTGGACGATACATAACGACGAGTGATATATCCCGCCCAGGTTTGGAAATGGCCGGCTATTTTACACATTATCCAGCTGACCGTGTTCAGCTGTTAGGTAAAACAGAGCTCTCATTTTTTGAAATGTTGCCTGAAAAGGAAAAAAGAAGCCGGATGAAGCAGCTTTGTTCGGATGAAACACCGGCGATTATTATTTCGCGCGGTTTGGACGTGCCTCAGGAACTGATCGATGCATCGAATGAAAATCATGTCCCGGTGCTCGTTACGAAGCTGACGACTACTAGATTTTCGAGCCGACTGACGAACTTTTTGGAGAGTAAGCTTGCTCCGACAACTGCCATTCATGGGGTGCTCGTTGATGTATATGGCATTGGGGTTCTTATTGTTGGGAAAAGTGGTGTCGGTAAAAGTGAGACGGCACTTGAGCTTGTAAAAAAAGGGCATCGGTTGGTTGCAGATGACAGTGTGGAAATTCGTCAGGAAGGCGAAAACATGCTAGTTGGATTCCCGCCACCATTATTGGAACATCTGCTGGAGATTCGCGGTATTGGAATCATCGATATTATGACACTGTTCGGTGCAAGTGCAGTGCGTCCCTACAAGCGTATTACATTAATAATAGAGCTTGAAACATGGGATCCGGATAAGTTTTATGATCGTCTAGGGCTGGATGAGGAGAAGATGAAAATTATTGATTCAGAGGTAACGAAGCTGACAATTCCAGTACAGCCAGGACGAAATGTATCCGTAATTATTGAAGTAGCTGCGATGAACTACCGTCTGAAGAAAATGGGCGTCAATGCAGCGGAAGAATTTTCACGTCGTCTGGACGATATGCTTGTTTCGAATGATGAAATAGACGATTATTAATAGGTAGTTGAAGGGAGAAGTTTATGGATACAAATTTATTAGCAATAAATCCGGTAGCATTCCACTTAGGACCAATACCGGTGAACTGGTACGGAATCATTATCGGGGTCGGGATTCTCGTTGCCTACTTCCTGGCACAAAAAGAATCGGTCCGCCGTGGATTAGATCCTGAATTTTTTGCCGACCTGCTCATTTGGGCAATTCCGATTTCAATCTTGTCAGCCCGCGTGTATTACGTTGTGATGAAGTGGGACTACTATAGTCAGCATCCAGGCAGTATCATTCAAATTTGGAATGGCGGTATTGCGATTCATGGTGCATTAATCGGTGCGTTTATTACAGCATACATATTTACGAAAAAACGCAAAGTGAGCTTCTTAAAACTGGCCGATATTGCAGCACCGAGTATTCTCGTTGGTCAAATTATTGGACGATGGGGCAACTTCATGAACCAGGAAGCTTATGGCGGCCCTGTAACACGAGAATTTCTGGAAGGTCTGTTCTTACCGAACTGGCTGATCGAACAAATGTATATACGTGAAGACGGAAACTATGTACACCCGACTTTCTTATATGAGTCATTATGGAATGTAGTCGGTTTAGTCATTTTGCTGTTTGCCCGCAAGTTAAACTGGCGACGCGGCGAAATGTTTTTCTTCTATTTAATCTGGTATTCAATCGGACGTTTCTACATCGAAGGCTTACGTACAGATAGCTTATACTTAGTAGGCGATTTGCGCTCAGCTCAAGTCGTTTCAATCATCGGTATCACAGTCGGCATTATTGCCATTGTTTATCGCCGCATGAAAGTAAAACCGGTTATCCACTATTTAGATGAGGAAAAACCTGCTGCGACGAAAAATAATAATAAAAATAAGAAGAGCAAAAAGAAGTAATTTTTGTTAGAAGTTAAGTAAGTAAGCAAAATAATTAAAAAAGCTGGTTGATTGGAATGGAGGGGAGGCGAGTGTTCGTGCTGACGGTTTCACCTTTCGCACTGCAAAAACACAAGCTGACGGCTAGTGCCTTTCGCTACAAGCAAGCTTCCTGCGGGAACAGCAAAATTTATTTGCGACGAAAGCGAAGTGGCAGGAGCACCGACGCCTGAGACGTTCGTGTAAGGCCGTGCCCGCGGAAAGCGTCCGACCTGAAATGGAAATAAACCCCCTATTAAGTAGGGAAATAATTCTTGAAATAAAAATCACCGCCATTTAGGGAAATACTAGTTAACACCGTTTGCATTAGTGCGAGCGGTTTTTTAAAAGGGGCATTCTTCAGTATGAAAACAAAAGCATTGCTGTTTGATTTTGACGGCACATTATTAAATACAAATGATTTAATCATCCAGACATTCATGTATATTTTTGACGAAAAATTTCCCGGGCAATATTCGACAGAAGACTGCCTAAGATTCATCGGTCCGTCATTAAAACAGACGTTTGACGAATTAACACCGGGTGAAACCGATGTAATGATCGGGAAATATAAAGAGTGGAACGCAATCAACCATGACCGTTTAGTAACAAGCTATGATGCAGTAGTCGAAACGTTGGAAGAGCTCCACAATTTAGGCATCAAAATGGCGATTGTTTCAACGAAAGCAAGAGAAAGTCTTGCCCGCGGTTTAAAAGTACTTTGTGCGGAACAGTTTTTCGATGTCATTGTCGGTTTTGATGATGTGGAGCATGTGAAGCCACATCCGGAACCAGTTCTATTAGCACTCGAAAAGCTAGGTGTCGGGAAAGAGGAAGCAATCATGATTGGCGACAACTCGCATGATATTGAAGGCGGGAAAAATGCAGGTGTCCGAACAGCGGGTGTTGCTTGGTCTGCTAAAGGAGTCGACTATTTAATGTCCTATGAGCCGACTTATATGCTTCATCATATGCGTGATTTACTGGATATTGTGAAAGGGGAGTAGGCATGCGCAGAACAGAACGCTACAAAGTTCAAGGTGCGAATTCATTATGGAAAGTTTATAATACCGTTTCCTTTTGGAAAGTGATGAAATGCTTTATTGTCATCCAAATTGGACGGGTTACCCCAGTTATGGCATGGAAAAACTGGCTGTACCGCTCGTTTTTAAAAATGAAAATCGGCAAAGAGGCATCATTGGCATTGATGGTCATGCCTGATTCCATGTTTCCGGAGCGTATTACAGTCGGCGATAATTCGATCATCGGCTTTAATACGACAATTTTAGCGCATGAATATTTAATCGAAGAATATCGTCTCGGTGATGTCGAAATTGGCAGCAATGTTATGGTTGGCGCAAACTCGACGATTTTACCGGGTGTGAAAATTGGAGATGGGGCAATCGTTTCTGCGGCGACATTGGTGCATAAGGACGTACCGGCAGGCGCAATGGCAGGCGGCAACCCGATGCGCATTATTTTCACTGCAGAACAAATGGCAGAACGGAAAAAGAATGACAAGCCGGTTTGGCAAAATTAAATGTAGAATATCCATTTCCAACTAACGCGGAGATGGGTATTTTTTCATGTCTTTTCCTCCACATAACTGAATTTGGTAAAAGATGATGTATAATATGAAAATATATCAGAAAATTAAATTAACTAAATATTTGTATGAATCCATTGACTACGACCATAAGTAGCAGTAAAATACTTTCATACACTAGTGATTTAACACTCTAGTATACTAAAGTGCGGTATACAGAATTTAACCAAGTATAAAAATTAGGATGTGTGAAAATGTCATCGATTAAAATGTTTGAAAAGCCACTTGGAATGCGTGACACATTACCGGAAATTTATGAAAAACTTGAATTAATCCGCTCAACTGGACGAACATTGCTACGTGAGCGCGGTTATGAATTTATAAAAACACCATCTGTTGAATATTACGATACGATCGGGAAAGCATCTGCAATTTCCGACGCACGACTTTTTAAATTGGTTGATAGCCAAGGAAATACCCTTGTACTACGACCTGATATGACAACACCGATTGCCCGTGTTGCGACATCGAAATTACTGAAAGAGAAAATTCCACAACGCCTTGCCTATTTTGCAAATGTGTTCCGTGCGCAACAGCGTGAAGGAGGGCGTCCAGCTGAATTTGATCAAATGGGAATTGAACTGATTGGTGACAATTCCGTATATGCCGATGCAGAAGTGATCATGACGGCCATCGATTTAGTAAAGGCCTATCAAATTACAGATTTCAAAGTAACAATCGGACATGCAGGGGTTTTAAGCTGCATTTTAAAGGATTATACAGAAAGTGATGCACAGGCAGATGATTTAAATGAGCTACTTGTACAACGAAATTTTGTCGGGTTTGAAGAAGCGGTACTGGCATTTGATCTGCCGAAAACAAAATCCGATGCCCTGTTAGCCTATATTGAAGATGCAATCAGCCTTCCTTCAATTGAAGCAATCGAAAAATATGTGCGCAAAAATGATGCGCTGGAATATATGCGAAACTTGGGGAGAATTTTGGATGCTGCAGGTTATGAAAAGTACATCGCATTCGATTTCACATTATCAAGTCATATGAGTTATTACACAGGGATGTTATTTGAAGTGTTTGCTTCAGGCAGCGGATTCCCGTTAGGAAATGGCGGACGTTATGACGGCTTAATGCAGCATTTTGGTTCGCAAGTCGGTGCAACCGGTTTTGGTTTACGTGTTGACCGTGTATTTGAAGCAATGCCGAAAATCAACGTCGACAAAGAGGAAGTGCTTGTATTGTTCGCAGCTGAGCGTTTTGCAGAAGCACTGGAGGCAGTACAACTGCTGCGTGAACAAGGAAAGCAAGTAACTTTCCAATCATACGAAGGCATCGAAAATATCGAGGCATTAAAAGCTCACTTTAAAATCGTTAATGAATACAATAGCAGGGAGGCGTAAACAAATGACACAGCTAACAATTGCGATGCCAAAAGGCCGTATTTTTGAAGAAGCTTATGAAATGCTGCTGGAGGCTGGCTTTAACCTTCCTGAAGAAGTGGAAATGTCGCGTAAACTCATGATTGAAATACCGGAGGAAAACATTCGCTTTATTTTAGCGAAACCTATGGACGTACCGGTTTATGTCGAGCATGGGGTTGCAGATATCGGAATTGCGGGTAAAGATGTTTTACTTGAGCAGCGCCGAACTGTCCATGAGCTGCTTGATTTGAAAATCAGCGAATGCTATATCGCTTCAGCAGGTTTACCAAATACAACAATTAACGAAATTGCGCCGCGTATTGCGACGAAGTATCCGAATATCGCGATGAAGTATTATAAAGGAATCGGCGAGCAGGTTGAGATTATTGAGCTGAACGGATCGATTGAACTGGCACCGATGATTGGCTTGGCCGATCGCATTGTCGATATCGTTTCAACGGGTCGTACACTGAAGGAAAACGGCTTAGTGGAATATGAACATATTGCCGAAGTTTCATCCCGTTTAATCGCGAATCCTGTAAGCTATCGCATGAAGAGTGACCGCATTCAAGATTTAGTTACACGCTTGAAAAAATGTGTGAAATAAGAGGGGCCAACGAGATGAAAATAACAATTTTGGATAACGATATTTCTTTAAAACGCCAACTCGAGCAAGGCAATGAACAGCAGCTGCTAACGGTACGTGAAGTCATTCAGGATGTGCGTACAAAAGGTGATGCGGCGATTAAATATTACAGTGAAAAGTGGGATGGCTTTGCACCGGAGAACTTACGCGTAGCCGAAAGTGAAATCGTTGAAGCGGTTAAAAATTTTGATCCGCAATTATACGGCGATTTACAGGAAGCAGCAGATAATATTTATCGCTATCATAAAGAACAAAAACGTACGGGATTCCAGTTGCCGTTAGAAGACGGATCGTATTTAGGGCAACGAATTACACCGCTTGATGCAGTTGGATTGTATGTGCCAGGCGGATCTGCAGCCTATCCTTCTTCTGTGTTAATGAATGTTATTCCGGCGCAAGTGGCGGGAGTAAAACGCATTGTCATTACATCACCTGCAGGAAATGACGGGAAATTGCCGGAAGCTGTACTCGTTGCAGCACATATTTTAGGTGTGACGGAAATTTATAAAGTAGGCGGCGCACAAGCGATTGCTGCATTAGCATACGGTACGGAAACGATTGCTCCGGTAGATAAAATTACAGGTCCGGGAAATATATTCGTTGCATTGGCGAAGCGTGAAGTATTCGGTGAAGTGGCGATTGATATGATTGCAGGCCCGTCTGAAATTTGTATTTTAGCGGATGAAAGTGCGTATGCCGATGAAATTGCTGCTGACCTGCTATCACAGGCAGAGCATGATACATTAGCATGTGCTGTCCTGATTACAACAAGCGATGACTTGGCGGATGCAGTGGCAGATCAAGTCGAGATTCAATTATCAAAACTGCCGCGACAATCGATTGCACGAAAATCGATTGAAAACTTCGGGCATATTTACGTAGCAGAATCCATTAAAGATGCGGTACGTGCTGTCAATTCATTGGCACCTGAACATTTGGAAGTCATTACGGATAATGCTGAAAAGGTTTCGGAAATGATTACACATGCCGGTGCAATTTTTATCGGCCGCTATAGCTCGGAGCCGGTAGGGGATTACTTTGCAGGCACAAATCACGTATTACCGACGAACTCAACAGCGCGCTTTGCAAGTGGCTTGAATGTCGATGATTTTATTAAGCGCACGAGCGTTGTTTATTATAGCGAAAAAACTTGGCAACAAAATGCGCCGAAGATTGCGCGTCTTGCACGACTTGAAGGGTTGGAAGGACATGCAAGAGCGGTAGAATCGCGCGGCTGGGATAAAGGAGAAGAATAAATGACACGTTTTGCAAAAATCGATCGCGATACAAATGAAACAAAAATTAAAATAGAGCTCAACTTGGACGGTACAGGTCAAGCCGACATTAAAACAGGTGTTGGCTTTATGGACCATATGCTCGATCTATTTATCAAGCATGGATTATTTGACGGCAAAATATTGGCGGACGGGGATACATGGATTGATGATCACCATACGACAGAAGATATCGGAATTGTGTTAGGACAAGCATTCCGAGAAGCGTTAGGCGATAAAAAAGGAATCAAACGCTACGGTACTGCATTTGTACCGATGGATGACGCATTAGCGCAAGTTGTCGTTGACTGCTCAAACCGTCCGCATTTGGAATACCGCGTTACACCGGAACTCAATGCGAAAGTAGGGAACTTTGATACAGAGCTTGTCCATGAGTTTTTATGGAAGTTTGCACTGGAAGCGCGTATTAACCTGCATGTCATCGTTCCTTACGGCCATAATACACACCATATTATTGAAGCGATTTTTAAAGCTACGGCACGTGCATTGGATGCAGCGGTTGAAATCGATCCACGTGTAAAAGGTGTGCCATCAACAAAGGGGCTGTTAACGTGAAGATAGGTGTAATTGATTATGGAATGGGCAATCTGTTTAGTGTCGAACAGGCATTGAAGCGATTGGATGTACAAGTAATTGTTTCAAGTGATATGGAACAGCTGGAAGCGGCAGATGCTTATGTGCTGCCGGGTGTAGGAGCTTTTCCAGATGCGATGAAACGTCTGGAAGAAACGGGGCTCATCGACTTCATTAAAACGACGAAAAAGCCGTTGCTTGGCATTTGCCTTGGGATGCAGCTGATGTTTGAGGAAAGCGATGAAGTGGCCCAAACGAAAGGTCTTGGCATCTTCAAAGGCCGTATTCAGCGCTTTACTGATGTTACACGTATTCCACATATGGGCTGGAATGAGCTGAAATTAAACCAAACACCAGCATGGTTAAATAATGAAGACTTGCCGCAAGAACGTCATGTCTACTTTGTTCACTCATACTATGCGAGCGGCATCGATGAGATGGAGCTGATCGCCTCAGCTGATTATGAACACGTTCAAGTACCGGGCATTGTGGCAAAAGATAATTTTACAGGTATGCAGTTCCATCCAGAAAAGTCAGGGCCGTTTGGCGTGTATTTATTGACGGCTTGGACACAGGGAGTGAAAGAGGGCGTATGTTAACAAAACGAATTATTCCATGTCTTGATGTGAAAGAAGGACGTGTTGTAAAAGGGGTACAGTTTGTAGAATTGCGTGATGCAGGCGATCCTGTAGAGTTAGCTAAATTTTATGATGAGCAAGGCGCTGATGAGCTTGTATTTCTTGATATTTCCGCTTCGCATGAAGGTCGGGAAACGATGGTCGATGTTGTCCGTCAAACGGCAGCAACATTGGCGATACCGTTTACAGTAGGCGGCGGAATCCGAACGATCAATGATATGAAGCGTATTTTACGTGCGGGTGCCGATAAAGTATCGGTCAACACATCTGCACTGGAACGCCCGCAGCTTATTAAAGAAGGTGCGGATTACTTCGGGGCTCAATGTATCGTTTGTGCAATCGATGCGAGATACAGTGAAGAAGACGGAACGTGGATGGTATATACTCATGGCGGCCGCAATAAAACGACATGGACAGCAGTCGATTGGGCGAAAGAAGCGGTACGATTAGGTGCCGGAGAAATTCTTCTTACATCGATGAATCAGGACGGCGAAAAATCAGGCTTTGACCTGGCATTAACGAAAGCGGTACGTGACGCGGTAACAGTCCCTGTCATCGCAAGCGGCGGGGCAGGAAATGCCGAACACTTCCGTGAAGTATTGCAGGATGTTGATACAGATGCGGCACTCGCAGCGAGTATTTTCCACTATAAAGAAACGAGCGTAGCAGAAGTGAAAAGCTACTTAAAAGAAAAAGGGGTTCGTGTACGATGAACGTAAAATTTAATGAACAAGGCTTAATTACAGCCGTAGTACAAGATGCACAGTCAAAAGAAGTATTAACAGTAGCTTATATGAACGAAGAATCACTCCAAAAAACGATTGAAACGAATGAAACTTGGTTTTATTCACGTTCTCGTCAGGAGCTTTGGCATAAAGGCGCAACGAGCGGCAACACGCAAAAAGTAGTTTCGATCAAAACAGACTGTGACAAGGATGCACTTGTGATTGAAGTCATTCCAGCTGGTCCGGCTTGTCATAACGGAACGACTTCATGCTTTACTGAAAGCTTGTTAGAAAATGAACGTCCAGGCTCTGTCGCAATTCTTCCGCAGCTTGTAGAAGTGATTAAACAACGTGAAATCGATATGCCTGAAGGGGCGTACACAACGTATTTATTCGATAAAGGAATCGATAAAATCTGTAAAAAAGTCGGCGAAGAGGCTACAGAAGTTGTTATCGGTGCAAAAAACCGCGATGCAGAAGAAGTGAAATGGGAATCAGCAGATCTTCTTTATCACTTATTAGTATTGCTTCAAGAGCAAAAAGTCGATGTTTATGAAGTACTGGATGTATTGCAAAAACGTCATGAAGGAAAGAAGCAGTAACAACCTGAAAATTAACACCGCTTTGTCAGACGTGTTTTTAGTACATATGTGCCGAATATGCTATAATAGTAAGAATTGATTAAGGGACCACACCTGTGCGTTCCTTATTTCTTTGTTTACAAACAAATGACCTGCGTATTTGATGATATAGAATGTATTGAACGGAATGACTCGGAGGAATATTATTGGAAAATAAACGTTTAAAACCAAAAGCTACTAATGTCGTGTCGTTTGTTCCGAATGGTGATTATTATTACAAGAAAGCTTTAAAGGCAATAGAACGAGACGAAATGGATAAAGCATATAAATTTATTAAGCGCGCGGCGGATTTAAGTCCGGATGATGCGCATGTGTTACTACAGTACGGGATACTTGAAATGGAACTGCAAAATTTTGAGCATGCATATGAGTTAATTCACACAGCCTATAGTTTAGAGCCGAATGAATCTGAAATCATTTTCATGCTGGCGGAAGTGTCGGGCTGTATCGGTCACATTGCTGATGCCCAAAAATACGCAGCACAATATTTAGAAATGGAACCTAATGGCGCATATACGGAAGACGCCTCTGAAATATTGGAGTTTGTCGACTATGTTGGCGAAGAAATGGATGACATGGACGAATTTGATGGAGCGAAGCATGTGGCACAAGAAAAGGCCCGCCGCCATATGGAGCAGGGAGATTTTAAGACGGCAATCGAAATGCTGGAGCAGCTCATTGAAGAGTATCCAGACCTATGGAATGCCTATAATAATCTGGCGTTAGCTTATTTTTATGTCGGAGATGCGGAACAGGCACGCGCACTTTTATATCGAGTGCTGCGTGAAAACAAAGGCAATCTTCATGCACTTTGCAACTTGGCCGTATTTGCGTATTACGAAAAGAGCAGTGAAGAGCTGAACGAACTGGTCGGTTTATTGAAGAAAATCCAACCGTTCGATTGGGAAAACCGTTATAAGCTCGGTGCAACATTTGCGTTAATCGGGCAATATGAAGAGGCCTATAAATGGCTGCGTTCTATGAGTAAAAAAGGCTATGACGGAGAGCCTGGCTTTTATTTCTGGCTTGCCCAGTCAGCCTACTTCTCAGGACATGAATCAATTGCAAAAGAATCATGGAAAATGCTCATTCAGTTGGATCCATCAAAAGAAGGAATGGAACCGTGGGCAAAGGGTGAAGGCTCTATTTTACGGAATTCCGCGGAGAATCATCGTGATTTCATCATTCGTCAACTAACAGATGAGCATCTGTCAAGCCGATTATTTGGCATGTTTTTATTGAAGCGGTCTGCACATAAACAAGAGATTGTTGCACACCCTTCTCTTATAAATGTCTCGGATTTTACGGCTATTGAAAAGCTTTGCATGGCGTATGCACTGGACTATGATTTCAGTAACGGCAGCAAGGAAGAGCAGCAATTCCTGCGTTTTATGGAAGTTGCTGAACTGATTACAGAAACGAATGATTCGATTTCATTGGAAGTGGCGCAAGTGTTAAGTACATGGTTTGCACTTGGGGAAATTGCATTCCAACAAGGCTATTCGTTTAAAAATCGCGCGGCGCTTGCTGCTGCTGTTGAATATTCGTTCCATACGGCACTGGAAAACAAAGTGACGAAAAAAGCAGTTGCGGGTAAATATAATATTTCGACTGCAACATTATCGAAATACAATGATGAATTATATGAATTTGTACCATCGGACTTTGAATAGGCAGTATATTTGTATTTACCCAAGCAATCTTATACGATAAAAATATATAAAAGGTATACGCAAGAGGAGGATCAACATGTCTGAAGAAAAAATTTATGATGTAGTCATTATCGGAGCAGGTCCAGCAGGTATGACTGCTGCGGTATATGCATCACGCGCTAACTTATCAACATTAATGATTGAACGTGGGATTCCCGGCGGACAAATGGCTAATACGGAAGCAGTGGAAAACTACCCTGGTTTCGATACAATCTTAGGGCCTGAGCTATCGACAAAAATGTTTGAGCATGCGAAAAAATTCGGTGCTGAATATGCTTACGGTGATGTAAATGAAATCATCGATGGTGAAGAATATAAAATTATCGTTTCAGGTAAAAAACAATATAAAACACGCACGATTATTATTACAACAGGTGCAGAGTACAAAAAACTAGGCATTCCTGGCGAAACAGAGCTTGGCGGTCGCGGTGTAAGTTACTGTGCTGTATGTGATGGCGCTTTCTTCAAACAAAAGAAACTGATCGTAATCGGCGGGGGAGACTCTGCAGTTGAAGAAGGCATTTACTTAACACGCTTTGCGGATAAAGTAACAATTGTACACCGTCGCGATAAACTTCGCGCACAAAAGATTATACAAGACCGTGCATTTGCCAATGAAAAAATCGACTTCATCTGGAACACAACAGTAAAAGAAATTCATGATGTTGACGGTAAAGTAGGGAAAGTGACGTTAGTTTCAACAGTTGACGGCACAGAAACGGAAGAGGATGCGGATGGTGTATTCGTATATGTCGGCATGCTTCCATTAACAGCGCCATTTGCTTCACTGAATATTTTAAATGACGCAGGCTATATCGTAACAAACGAAAAAATGGAAACGGCAATTCCAGGTATTTATGCAGCGGGCGATGTTCGTGAAAAAATGCTGCGTCAAATTGTAACAGCTACAGGCGACGGCAGTATTGCAGCTCAATCAGCTCAACATTACGTGGAAGAAATAAAAGAAAAAATAAATCAATAATTCTTTAACATAAATGTAATCATATCGTTACAAAATAAGGGTATACTAAAAGTGGAATTTGTTTTAACCCCCTTATATTTTTATCCTAAGGTTGTTTCAAGCGGTTTACGCTGAAGCAACCTCTTTTTTTGTGACTTTCCGGCATAGGTGTTGACATTATAAATGAAACGCTTGCTTTTACTGAATGCATAGGACAAGGTATAATAGAAATAAGCTTTAGAAAAACACAATTGGCTTCACATAGCGAAATTGTGTCTTTACTTATGTGGAATCCGTGAAATATTTTTTTCACTTATCCATTAAATGAAAAAGTTGAGGTGTTGTGTATGCAACGTATTACAAATTTACTCGCTATTAAAGATGGTCAAGTATTATTGTTACAAAAGCCGAGAAGAGGCTGGTTTGTGGCACCGGGTGGGAAGATGGAGCCAGGAGAGTCCATCTATGACTCCGCTATACGCGAATTCCAGGAAGAGACAAATCTAACACCAAAAGACGTTCATTTAAAAGGCGTATATACAATGGTTATAAAAAATGGAGATACAGTCGTCGATGAGTGGATGCTGTACACATTTATTGCAAAAGATGTTGAAGGTACACCATTTGTCGAAACACGGGAAGGCATTTTGAGCTGGTATGAAATTGATCGTTTAAAGGATCTTCCGATGGCAGCAGGTGACCGTACGAATTTATTATTTGCAGCATTAAATAAAGGTACGCAATATGGTACATTTGAATATACAGAGGATTTTGAGCTAATTAGTGAAAAAATTCAAAACTCGACGGAACAAAACTAGAGGAGATGAAATAAGTGGCTAGTTCGAGCTATACACATGAGTTAGTTATTATTACAGGAATGTCAGGGGCGGGCAAAACGGTAGCCGTTCAAAGTTTTGAGGATTTAGGTTATTACTGTGTAGATAATTTACCTCCGGAGCTTTTAACTACTTTTTTAGCGCTAATGAAGGGTTCCGAAAAAAAGATTTCACGCATGGCTGTTGTCATGGATTTACGTGGGAGAGAATTTTTTGGCTCATTGATCGAATCGCTCGACGCACTACTGGACGAAGAAGATATTTTACTCCGTATTTTATTTTTAGAATCCGATGATGCCACATTAGTTCGCCGCTATAAAGAATCACGTCGATCACATCCGCTTGCACCTCAGGGATTACCGCTGGAAGGGATTCAATTGGAGCGCGAATTGCTCTCTGAAGTAAAAGGGCGCGCCAAATCAATCGTCAATACTTCCAAGTTAAAGCCACGCGAATTACGTGAACGTATCGCCCAGGAATTCAGCAATATGAGCAGTCCTACGTTTTCACTAAACATTATGTCATTTGGATTTAAGCATGGGCTGCCGATTGATGCCGATTTAGTATTCGATGTCCGCTTTTTAAAAAATCCTTACTATGTGGAAGAATTGCGGCATAAAACAGGCCTGCAAACAGAAGTATCCTCTTACGTACTGGCAACGGAAGAAACACAACAGTTAATTGCCAAACTGACTGACTTGTTCACTTTCATGATTCCCCATTACCGTAATGAAGGCAAATCACAGCTTGTCATCGCTTTCGGCTGTACGGGCGGGCAACATCGCTCCGTTACACTTGCTGAATACTTCGGGAAGCTATTGGCAAAAAATGATCAAGTCATCGTTACACATAGAGATATCAATCATAGGAAGGATTGATGAAATGAAAAAAAAGAGAACAAGAATCGTCGTAATTGGCGGGGGGACAGGCCTTTCTACAATTTTGCGCGGTTTAAAGCAACATCCTTTTGATATAACGGCCATCGTTACGGTTGCAGATGACGGTGGCTCTTCTGGGCGTTTGCGGGATGACTATGATATCCCGCCGCCAGGAGATGTGCGAAATGTAATTGCCGCACTTTCAGACGTAGAGCCGTTAGTGGAGCAAATGTTTCAATATCGCTTTTCCCAATCAAACGATTTAGACGGTCATTCGCTCGGAAATTTAATGTTGACGGCTTTAACGGAAATTACAGGTGATTTTAACCATGCGATTGCTGAAATGAGCAAAGTACTGAATGTGCACGGAAAGGTCATTCCAGCAGCGAATAAAAAGGTTACATTACATGCCGAATTAGCGGATGGGTCTGACATTATAGGTGAGTCGAAAATTCCATCAGGCCATGCACCGATTAAACGGGTCTACTTGGAGCCTAGTAATCTCAAACCTTTACCTGCTGCAGTTCATGCGATTGAACGGGCAGATTTTATTTTGATTGGACCTGGCAGCCTTTATACGAGCATCATTCCGAATTTGTTAGTTAAAGGAATCGGGCAGGCAGTTATTCGTGCGAAAGGTGAAAAAATTTACATTGCGAATTTAATGACACAGCAAGGTGAAACGAGAAACTTTACTGCTTCAAAACATATTGAAGCAATCCATGAGCATGTCGGAGAAGCATTTATTCAATCGGTACTGATCAATGAAAAGGAGCTGCCTCCTTCGATTTACGAAAACTATCTTGAAGAAAATGCCGAACCTGTAAAGTTTGATATTGAAAGACTGCAAGAAATGGGCATCAATATTATTCCTAAAGAGATTGCGCTTATTGAAAATGGAACAGTACGTCATGATGCGGTAAATCTCGCTGAATGGCTTTGTGAATATACATTACAGAAAAAACAAACGATGCAAGAATAGTAGTATTGAAGAAACACTACATAGGTTGCTAGGAAAGGGGGAGCGAATCCATGTCATTTGCATCTGAAACAAAGAAAGAACTGACGCAAGTAGAAGCTGGGGATAGTAGTTTAAAGGCTGAAGTCTCTGCCCTTATACGGATGAACGGTTCGTTGAGCTTTGCGAATCGTCAAATAAGCTTGGACGTACAAACAGAAAATGCGGCTATCGCACGTCGGCTTTATACAATTGTAAAGAAGCTTTATCCATATAATGTTGAGTTGCTTGTTCGAAAAAAGATGCGTCTTAAGAAGAACAATGTGTATATATGCCGTGTTCGGGAAGGCGCACGGGAAATTCTTGCGGATTTAGAAATTGTCTCAAATTCATTTGAGTTTAATCATACAATCGCCAAATCAATCATACCGAAAGAAAGTGAACGCCGTGCTTATTTACGTGGTGCCTTTTTGGCGGGAGGCTCGGTGAACAATCCGGAAACCTCTTCCTACCATTTGGAGATTTATTCTTTATATAAGGAGCACGGGGAAGCGTTGGCAGAGCTCATGAACCGATACGATTTAAATGCGAAAACGATCGAACGTAAAAAAGGCTTTGTGACGTACTTGAAAGAAGCCGAAAAGATTTCGGATTTTATGAATTTAGTCGGTGCTGTACAGGCAATGCTAAAGTTTGAGGATGTACGGATAATTAGAGATATGCGTAACAGTGTGAATCGTATCGTAAACTGTGAAACAGCTAACTTAAACAAAACAATAGGCGCGGCGTTGCGGCAAGTGGAAAATATCCGCTATATTGATAATGCGGTAGGCCTTGATCAGCTACCGGAAAAGTTGCGTGAAATAGCACGTCTTCGTGTGGAATATCAGGACGTGACGTTAAAAGAGCTCGGTGAAATGGTTTCAACTGGCGTTGTCAGTAAATCAGGCGTCAATCATCGTCTGCGCAAAATCGATGAAATCGCGGATGCGCTCCGTCGTGGAGAGAGTATTTAAATTCACATAAAGGTACGGAGCAAGTCGTCGAGGCGTTAAAAGAAAAAATTGGTAACGATTTCATAAAAGATGTTTCCAATTGTTGTTCTTTTCGGACAATTTCGTTAAGATAAACTTAGAAGCGATGAACGGTTGTGAAAGGGAGTATTTCAACATGATTGAAAAACAAGTAGAAGTAAAGTTAAAATCGGGCTTACAAGCAAGACAGGCCGCTTTGTTCGTCCAAGAGGCGAATCGTTATAAAGCAGATGTCTATTTAGAAAAAGGTACGAAAAAAGTGAATGCAAAGTCGATCATGGGCATTATGAGCCTAGCTGTTGCAAAAGGCACAGTTGTCACATTATGGGCAGACGGCCATGACGAAGAAAAAGCAATCGACGCACTTCAACTTCTAATTGAAAAAGCGGATTAAGACAAAAGGTTAAAGCGCCCGTTCAACTCCACGTGGGCAAAGCGCCACATCCTTGTGGCATGCCCCCGATGACTCACATCGTATGAGTCCAAGCCTAGGAGGGCCCGACGCAAAAGTAAACGATCCACCACTTTTGCATGAGGGACCTAATGGTGCAAGGAGTTGGTGCTTTATCCTGGACGTGGACAATCATATTATTTAAGCGTTAAACAAAATGCGATAACGAATTTTATTTACAAGACAAAAGCACAGCTGTTCAGTATACATGAATGGCTGTGCTTATTTTTTTGGAATACAAAAAAGCATACAAGACGAATCTTGTATGCTTGAATGAATCGATTATTTTAATTGGTTACGCTCGTAAATTTTATCGATAAGACCGTACTCTAATGCTTGCTGTGCAGACATGAAGTTATCACGATCTGTGTCGCGCGCTAACGTTTCATAATCTTGGCCACTGTTTTCAGCCATGATACGGTTTAATTTTTCACGTAAGTGTAAAATACGTTTTGCAGCGATTTCGATTTCAGTTGCTTGACCTTGTGCTCCACCAAGTGGTTGGTGAATCATTACTTCTGCGTTTGGTAATGCAACACGTTTGCCTTTTGCACCAGCAGAAAGCAGGAATGCACCCATTGAAGCAGCCATACCGATACAGATAGTTGATACATCAGGTTTGATGAAGTTCATCGTATCGTAGATTGCCATACCTGAAGTGATAGAGCCGCCTGGTGAGTTAATGTATAGGTAGATATCTTTATCTGGATCTTCAGCTTCTAAAAATAATAGCTGTGCTACGATTGAGTTCGCAACATTATCGTCAATCCCACTACCTAATAAAATGATGCGGTCTTTAAGTAAACGTGAATAAATGTCATATGCACGTTCGCCGCGGTTTGTTTGTTCAATAACTGTAGGAATTAAGTTCATTGAAAAATCCTCCCTTTGTTAAAGCTTATATTCGATAACTTTTGCTGAAAATGACAAATATTTCAGCTGTAAACCTATCATACACGTATTAGTCAGTTATGGTCAAATATAAACTCTGATTTTTACAGTTGAAAATTAGGGGTTCCATCTGTATAATGAAAAAAGTTGCTTATATACTTATTTATATGTCCTCGTGGTGTAATGGATAACACTTCAGATTCCGGTTCTGAGGCTGGGGGTTCGATTCCCTCCGAGGGCGCTTTCTTTTATAAAGATTATTATTGATCAGAATGAAGTAAAAATAATCTTTCTCTTCCATTTTTCTACAGTTTAATTTTGACGCTACACTATAAGTTTCCGAAACTCATCTAATTTAAACGCTCTTCACCTAAAAAATAAAATTTCTTTTTAAAAAAGCACATTTCCTACTTGAAATATAGGTAGAAAATTAGTACATTAGTAAATGTTGTGTTTTTACAAAGCTAGTTAGATAGACCATACTATCATGTCCTTTAGGGGGCACCATTTTACTGTTTTAATATACGTTTCAATATCAATTGCAAAAAATCATCTGAGGTTTTTTTGCAATAGAGAATGAAGTTTTATTAGGATAAAAAGAATCACTGTACCGGTTCTTTTTATCCTTCATTCGTTCTCTACCTAAAAATAATAATTCAAGGCTGCATGAGAGGGAGTTCCTCTTGTGCAGTCTTTTTATTTTAGTTAAAAATTACCTATCAAATTAACATATATTATAGATAACAGGGAATATATGTAATGTTACGAGAGTCCTTTTGAAGAGGGGAATACAATAATGAAATAGTAATAGAGTGAATAAATATTAAATTATATGCAAATATACCGTTAATTTTGTTATAATAATTCATCATACTGCAATAATAATCAATTTTTTAAAAATTAAATGTTGTATATTAATTGCGGAATTAATATAATTGAACATGTTATTAACAAAAAAACTACTACATCCAGGAGGATATTCATAATGAGTACTAGAAAACTATTTAAATGGGCAGCACCTTTAGCGGCAGCTTCAATGATTTTAACGGCGTGTGGAGCGGACGAATCTACATCCACAGGGGATAAAGAATATAAGAAAATCGTTGCAGGTACGGAAGCTACATATGCACCATTTGAATACTTAGATGATAAAGGAAATGTTGTCGGCTTAGATTCAGAGATTTTAGCAGCGATCGGCGAAGAGATGGGCATTGAAACAGAAGTGAAAAATGTAGGCTGGGACTCAATGATGAGCCAAGTAACAACTGGTGAAGTGGATATGGGCGCAGCGGCTATTACAATTACAGATGAGCGTAAAGAATCATATGACTTTACAGATCCTTACTATGAAGCGACTTTACTGATCGTGACAAAAGAAGGTTCGACAGTGGCATCGTTGGAAGATATTAAAGACAAAAAAATCGCGGTGCAAATTAATACGACAGGTCATATCGCAGCACAGGAACTGCAAGGTGTTGCAAGCTCGAAGATTTTAGCTTATGAAAACTTTTCTGTTGCTTTAACAGAAGTGCTGACAGGTGCAGCTGATGCCGCAATCGGTGATAATGCAGTAATTTTAGATTACCTTGAAAACAATCCTGATTCAGGCTTAAGAGCGGTAGAGGATACTTCATTTGAGAAAGACTACTTCGGCTTTATGGTGAAAAAGGGCAATAAAGAGCTATTGGACATTTTAAATGAAGGTCTTCAAAAAATTAAAGACAATGGCAAGTTAGCTGAAATTACAGGTACGGAAATCGAATAAGCTACATTTAATTTATTGGAGGGTTTCAGATGGATTTTTTTGATTTTTTCCGTTGGGATATAATCTGGAACTACCGTGAACTATATGCAAAAGGACTTTGGGCGACTATTGTTTTAACAGCATGTGGTTATATTGGTGGTATCATATTCGGTCTAGTTTTAGGATTAGGCCAAGTTTCAACAAAAAAGTGGATTTACTGGCCGGCTAAAATATATGTCGACGTATTCCGTGGTACGCCAATGCTCGTACAATTATTATTAATTCACTTAGCTGTTATTCCAACGATTTTTGGAACTTCACAAGGTTGGTGGGTATCGGGTATTGTCGGACTGATTTTAAACAGTGCCGCATACAATGCAGAAATTTTCCGTGCAGGTATCCAGTCGATCGACAAAGGTCAAATGGAAGCTGCCAGATCTTTAGGGTTAACACAGGGCCAGGCGATGCGCAAAGTTATTTTACCGCAGGCGTTTCGTCGTATGATCCCACCTTTAGGGAATGAATTTATTGCATTATTAAAAGACTCTTCACTTGTAACGGTAATTGCCGGAGCCGAAATTTTATATGTAAGTAAAGTTGTAGCCGGAACGTATCAGCGTTTCTGGGAGCCGTACTTATTCGCAGCGTTCCTATACCTTGTATTAACGTATGCTGTAACGAAGCTCATTGCATTTATCGAAAAACGAGTTGATATTAATTACAACCCACGTAAGAAAAAGGAGCGCGCGTAAATGATTAAAGTAGAAAACTTACACAAGCATTTTGGCAAGCTCGAAGTGTTAAAGGGGATTGATTATGAAGTACATGAAAAAGAGGTAGTTTGTGTCATCGGGCCATCTGGTTCTGGGAAATCAACGTTTCTTCGCTGCATGAATTTGCTGGAGGAAGTAACGGACGGTGCAATCTATATTGAAGGTACTAAAATTAATGATCCGAAAACAAATATTAACGAAATCCGTACAGAAGTAGGAATGGTGTTCCAGCAGTTCAACTTATTCCCGCATATGTCGGTCATCGATAATATTACGATGGCTCCAATGCAAATTCGCCAACTGAACAAAGCCGATGCCGAAACACTGGCACTGGAGCTATTGGATAAGGTTGGTTTGCGTGAAAAGGCCTATAACTACCCGCAGCAGTTATCAGGCGGTCAGCAGCAGCGTGTAGCGATTGCCCGCGCATTGGCAATGAAGCCGAAAGTGATGCTGTTTGATGAACCAACGTCAGCCCTTGACCCGGAAATGGTAAAAGAGGTTTTGGAAGTAATGAAAAACCTTGCAAAAGAAGGGATGACAATGGTTGTCGTAACACATGAAATGGGCTTCGCACGTGAAGTAGGCGACCGTGTACTGTTTATGGATGGCGGCTACATCGTAGAACAAGGCCACCCGGATGAAGTATTCGGCAACCCGCAGAACGAACGTACAAAAGCCTTTTTAGGAAAAGTACTCTAAGAGCGGAGAAACTATCTTCTATTATGATGAGTAGTAGAAGGTAGTTTTTTATATTTAATAGAAGGCACTGTTGGTTGGAGTATAGGCGATGGGACTCCTTGGAGGTATCTATATAACCTAAACTATTAGAAGATTCAGAATTACATATTGTGTGGGTCTACTAAAAAATGTATAATCTTAACAAAAATAGAGGGGGTTTTATAATGTTCAAAACGAAGAAGTTTTTAATAACGATGCTGCTAATGGCATTAACAATCATTTTAGCCGCATGCGGTACATCAGACGATGAAACATCAGGAAGCGCAAGATCCGGAGAAGGTGGCGGTAAAAAGCTATTAGTCGGAACAGAAGCAACATTTGCCCCATTTGAATCGATGAACGATAAAGGTGAAATTGTCGGAATCGATGTTGATATTATGAAAGCAATCGGTGAAGAAATCGGTTCTGAAATCGAATTTCGAAATGTAGGTTGGGAGCCGGTATTCCAGCAAATTACGAATGGTGAACTGGATTTAGGTGCATCAGGCATTACCATTACAGATGAGCGTAAAGAAACGTATGACTTCACAGATCCATATTATGAAGCGTCATTAATGATCGTTGTGAAAGAGGATTCTACAATTGAAACATTGGATGAGTTAAAAGATCAAAAAATCTCTGTTCAAATTAATACGACAGGTCATATTGCAGCACAAAACCTGCAAGGGAAATCAAGTTCAAAAATTTTAGCGTATGAAAACCAGCCAGTGGCATTCCAGGAAGTAATCAATGGTGCAACAGCAGCAGCGTTTGGCGATAATGCCGTTGTAATCGAATACTTAAAGAACAATCCGGATTCAGGTTTAAAAGCAATTGAATCAGATCAGTTCGAAAAAGAGTATTACGGTTTTATGGTGAAAAAGGGTAACACGGAGTTACTAAACCGTTTAAATGAAGGGTTAGCAAAAATTAAAGAAAACGGTAAATTAGAAGAAATTACTGGTCAGAAAATCGATTAATAGAAAACACAGGCATGAACCCTTTTGAAAAGGAATTCATGCCTGTGTTTTTAGGTTTATATTAGAAAGTTCTTTAACCGAATCGCTCGGGAAAATAAATTTGCGTCCCTCCCCATTTTTGTAGAGGGGTTTTTGTATTGATTTAAACATTGCTGGAAAATTGCGTCACAATATCTTTTATCGTATCCGTATGCATAACAAGCATCATGGTTCAGACAGCAATTATCTACTGCATTCGTT